>JAQVSH010000386.1 GCA_028700615.1 Bacteroidales bacterium | reverse complement strand
TGGATTCTCGGGAGGCAACTGGTATTCAATCACAGGATGCCGACCCTGCTTAATATCAATTACATCACCTTGACATACAACGGGTTTGCAATAATTTCTTTTTATCGCGGTATTGGCAAATGAAAGCAATACGTCAAGACGGGCCACAGCATGGGCAGATTGCTGCATCTGAGGCAGATACTGAAGAGCCGAAGCCACCAGTTCTCCATATATTTTCACCTCCAGAGCAAGAATTTTGTCTTCTGCACCCAAAATTCTGGATTCATACTCTTTCAGTTCTTCCGTAATATAGCGTTCAGCACTGACCAGGGTTTGTCTCCGGATCCAGTCTTCAGGCACTTTATCTTTATGAGTATTTCTCACCTCAATATAGTATCCGAAGACATTGTTAAAACTGACTTTAAGGGAACTAATCCCGGTACGCTCAATTTCCCGCTTCTGAAGATTAATCAGATAATCTTTCCCTGAGTAAAGAATATCACGAAGTTCATCCAATCCGGAATCTACCCCCCGGGCAATGACAGGTCCTTTACCCAGCATGGCAGGAGCTTCTTCTATGAGCATACGCTGAATCTGTTCAGCTAAACTTTCACAGGGAATCACCTGATTTCCAATTCCGGCAAGAGGCGCGGAAGCCTCAGCCAGGCAATACTGTTTGATCTGCCTGAGTGCATTCAAAGATACCCTGAGCTGATTCATTTCTCTCGGGGATATTTTCCCGGTAGCCACCTTGGCGGATAATCTTTCCAGATCGCCTATCCCTGAAATCTGTTCCCCGAGAGAATTACGGACATCTTCCTCCCCCGTCAGATATTCAACAATATGACTCCGCTGATGAATCCGTTCAGGATCACAAAGAGGCATCACCAGCCATCGTTTCAGCAGACGGGCTCCCATGGGGGATTTTGTCTGGTCTATCACGGAAATCAGGGGAACACCGCTCTCTCCGGAAGATTGTAAAAGTTCCAGATTGCTGATTGAAAACTTATCAAGCCCGACATAATTATTTTCATGAAGTGAAATAATCTTTGAAATATGAGAAATCCTTTCATGATGGGTAATTTCAAGATATTGAAGAATCGCTCCGGCCGCTACAATTCCTTCATGATCTGATTCTATGCCAAACCCTTTAAGAGAGGTGGTTCCAAAATGCCTTAAAAGTTTCTCGTAAGCCGTATCGGCAACAAAAGCCCAGTCTTCCAAATAGGAAAGATAATAACGGGTCCCGAAGGTTTCACGAAAAAGATTTTGTTTACTGCGCTCCACCAGAATTTCTTTGGGAGAAAAGGTCCCCAGCCAGTGATCTGTCTGATCCCGTGTTCCTTCCGCTATCATAAATTCCCCGGTGGAAACATCCAGAAGGGCAAGCCCGGTACGGGTTTTCTCCAGATGCACACAAGCCAGAAAATTATTTTCTTTATGCTCCAATACCTGATCATAAAGCGCCACTCCGGGAGTAATCAACTCGGTAATTCCCCGTTTTACAAGGTCTTTTGTCAATTTTGGATCCTCAAGCTGCTCGCAGATTGCCACACGTTGTCCGGCTCTGACCAACCGGGGAAGATAAGTATCCAGTGCATGATAGGGAAATCCGGCCAATTCAACAGAAGAGGCAGCTCCGTTCGATCTCCGGGTCAGGGTAATACCAAGAATTTCGGAAGCTTTAATGGCATCATCCCCGAATGTTTCATAGAAATCCCCCACCCTGAATAAAAGCACCGCATCAGGATTCAGAGATTTTGCAGCAGCATACTGCTTCATTAAAGGGGTGTCTTCCCTGGATTTTGGAGAAGTTGCCATAGACGATAGTTGTAGATCAAAAGTAATCGAATTGATCAAACTGACCAAAATCATTTATGAACAAGATTCCAATCCCTTGACAAATACTTCAATTACAGAGGTAATAATACATTAAAGTTTTATATATATTTGCCGGCTATCTGAAGTTAAATAAAAGAATTATTTTAATTTGTCATTACGAATGTTTGATTGCATCCCGACAAAAAATGTCACTGTGGAAAACGGAGGATATGTTTCTCTTTTACGCCAAAGGACTATGGCTTTTACCCGCCCCCAGGATTTACAAAAAGCCGGTATATACCCATATTTCAGAGTAATTGAATCAGATCAGGACACCGAGGTGATCATTGATGGGAAAAAGGTACTTATGTTCGGGTCAAACAGTTATCTGGGCCTGACCAACCATCCTAAAATCAAAGAAGCCAGCAAAGCTGCCATTGATCGCTACGGAACGGGCTGTGCCGGATCCCGGTTCTTAAACGGAACGTTGGATCTGCACATTGAACTGGAAAAACAGCTGGCCGATTTTGTCGGTAAAGAAGAAGCTCTTGTATATAGTACCGGGTTTCAATCTAATCAGGGAGCCATTTCGGCCATTGTAGGGAGAAATGATTACGTGTTGCTGGATAGTCTGGATCACGCTTCCATCATCGAAGGAGCGCGGCTGAGTTTTGGCAAGACCCTCAAGTATGCCCACAATGATATGGAGGATCTTGAACGGGCATTGACG
>JAQVSH010000385.1 GCA_028700615.1 Bacteroidales bacterium | reverse complement strand
TTCCCGAGAGTTCAGCTGGTAAGAAATCCGAATTTAAATGATGGCTCTGCCTATTTTGGTCCCTATACTTCTGTGGGTATTGTTAAGGAAGTGTTCAGTATGGTGAAATCTGCCTACCCGTTGCGAAGCTGTTCATTAAGACTTACTCCGGAAGCCATTGCTGCAGGAAAATTTCGTCTTTGCCTGGAGTATCATATTGGTCGTTGCAAGGGGCCTTGTACCGGGTTGCAGTCGGAGGAAGATTATTTGTTGTCTATTGATCAGATTCATCAAATATTGCGGGGTAATATCTCACAGGTAATGAACTCGTTGAAGGATGCCATGAAGGCTTATGCCCTTTCTTATGAGTTTGAGGCTGCCGAAACCATAAAACGGAGGCTGGAAGGGTTGGAGCGTTTTAGGACCCGTTCGACGGTGGTGAATCCTTCTATTCATAATGTGGATGTTTTCACCCTTTTGGATGACCCCGATAAAGCCTGGGTGAACTTCCTCAAAGTGGTTAACGGGTCTATTGTTCAGGCTCATTCAGTGGAAATTATAAAACGTTTGCAGGAAACCCCGGAGGATTTATTGTTATATGCCGTGATAGAGCTGAGAAGGAGGTTTAACAGTGTCTCAAAAGAGGTTATTATTCCTTTTGAGGTAACTCAGACTCTGCCCGGAATTCAGTTTACTGTCCCCAGAATAGGAGATAAGCGTAAATTGATAGAGCTTTCTGAGCATAATCTGAAATATTTCCGGATGGAACGTTGTAAGCAGGAGGAAAAGAAAAATCCCGAGCGGCATGTGAACAGAATCCTTGAGAGAGCTCGTAATGATCTTAGATTGAGCGAATTGCCTGTCCATATAGAATGTTTTGATAATTCTAATCTTCAGGGGACTGATGCCGTTTCTTCCTGTGTGGTCTTTAAAAATGCTAAGCCCAGCCGTTCCGATTACAGAAAGTTCCACGTGAAAACTGTTGTAGGGGCGGACGATTATGCCACAATGGACGAGGTGATTACCCGAAGGTATTCAAGAATGATCCGGGAAGAGTCTTCTTTACCTCAGCTGATTATTGTGGATGGGGGTAAGGGTCAGCTGGGTGTGGTTGTGAAAGCTCTTGAGAAGCTGGGCCTGAGGGGGAAGATTGCTGTTATCGGGATTGCAAAACGTCTGGAGGAAATATTTTTCCCGGGAGATTCTTTGCCGCTTTATCTGGATAAACAGTCTGAGACATTAAGGTTAATACAATCTCTTCGGAATGAGGCTCATCGTTTTGGTATCACTTTTCATCGGGAAAAACGTTCAAAATCTATGCTGATTTCAGCATTGGATGAGATTCCCGGGATCGGCCCTGCCTCCAGAAAAAAGCTTTTAGAAGCATTTTCTTCGGTATCAAAAATTAAGTCGGCCAGTCCGGAAGCCCTTGCGGAAGTCCTGGGCGTTGCCAAGGCAAGGCTGATTTATGCCCATTTCAACCAGGATAAAGGGATCGTCTAAAATATCTGCTTATGGTAAAGGAGGTTTTTATATCTTTGCAGACTATTTAAACATTAACAGACATAGTATGAGCTCTCAAAATTACAAAGTGGCCGATATCCGTTTAGCCGATTTTGGCAGAAAAGAAATCGAAATTGCGGAGAAAGAAATGCCCGGATTGATGGCTGTCAGAAGAAAATACGCTTCTTCTAAGCCTCTACAGGGAGCCCGGATTACGGGGTCTTTGCATATGACCATTCAAACGGCGGTTCTGATTGAAACTCTGGTTGCTCTGGGCGCTGATGTTCGTTGGGCCAGCTGTAATATATTTTCCACCCAGGATCATGCGGCAGCTGCGATTGCCGCTGCCGGAATTCCCGTTTTTGCATGGAAGGGCGAAAGTCTTGAAGAATATTGGTGGTGTACCCTGCAGGCGCTTACTTTTCCCGGAGGTAAAGGTCCTCAGTTGATTGTGGATGATGGCGGGGATGCTTCTTTGCTGGTTCATTGGGGGTATAAACAAGAGGAAGATCCTTCTTTTGCTGAAAGAACTCCTTCCAATAAAGAAGAAAGTATTATTCTGAATCTGATCCGTGATGTGTATGCTGAGAATAAAAATCAGTGGCATCAATGGGTGAAAGAGATTAAAGGGGTTTCTGAAGAAACTACGACCGGGGTGCATCGTTTGTATCAGATGAAAGAACGGGGAGAGTTGCTTTTTCCTGCGATTAATGTGAATGATTCGGTGACTAAGTCGAAATTTGATAATCTCTATGGTTGCCGTGAGTCATTGGCTGACGGAATAAAAAGAGCTACCGATGTGATGCTTGCCGGAAAGGTGGTGATGGTTTGCGGTTATGGCGATGTGGGAAAGGGTTGTTCTCATTCGATGAGGTCTTACGGGGCCCGGGTGATTGTCTCGGAAATTGATCCGATTTGTGCTTTACAGGCCGCTATGGAGGGCTTTGAGGTCAAAACAGTGGAGGATGTACTGGGTGAAGCCAATCTCTACGTGACGACTACCGGCAATTGCGATGTGATCACTTTTGAACATATGTCTGCAATGAAGGATC
>JAQVSH010000384.1 GCA_028700615.1 Bacteroidales bacterium | reverse complement strand
CTTTTATTATCATCGCCTCATAGATGTTGTCAGCAGCTACCGCTTCGTAGTTCGAGATTACGGTTGTTTCTTCATTTTTCTTAATAAAGTCCATTTTTGTTTGTTTTAAAGGGTTATTCTTCGTTCATTAATCTCGATATCGCAACCTGTGCGAATGCCTTGAAATGTTTCTGGCTATAAGTTTCAATAATTTTCCTATTTTCATCTGTTAGTTCGACTACAGGGTTTTTGTAGAGTTCCAGTGAAAAATTATGCTCAGCGATACTTTGAGTATTTTTGAAAATTACTTCCGCCAAATCTTTTGATACGTCGTACTCTTCTTCTGACCCATCAAACATGTGAATCTTTGCTTTGCTTAAATCAATCGTCTTCATATATTTATGATCTTATCATGTAATTGTAATTCCAATATTGTCCGTCAAAAATTAATACGTGCGTGTCCCCTATTCCCCCGGGGACAGACTTAGTGCTGCTTGTCCCAGTGCCATAGTGGATTATTTTACCATTCCCATTTATCGTGATGCTGGCGTTATTCATTCTCCTTATGAAAATAATCTTCCCTACTTGAGGGTTGTATGGCAGATATACAGTTATTGTCACAGTATTGTAACATGATACGTATACGTCGCTATGGTAAAGCGTTGTGGTGGAACTTATTTGGCTTGTTTTAAGTGCGAGACCCGAAATCACGCCTCCACTCATATAAATAGCAACATTACCAAATAGGTCAGCGTTTGCAGCTTCAACAATCAGTGAGTAGTTATTGCCAAGCGGATTATATTTTTTATTTTCAAAGCGAGCCAATCCGACAAGTCCGCTGGATGCTGGTAGAACATTCCCGCCCATCGCTGCAAATGTCCCCTCTAAATCATTTCTGAAGATTATGGTTGCGTCTGTGTTAAAGGAGCCGCTAGCTGACCTATTCGTAAGACTTTGACCTACGACATGGAACCCCCCTATTCTACCTGAATCTGTTTCAATCACACCTGTAAACTTGCCATTTTTTGCTTCAATACTTCCATCAGGAAGTATCTTGAAGTTATTATCAGCAGTAGTAACAAGCCCCTCAAACTCTATCAGGTCTGCTTTAATCTTTGCGTGGTTGCTGCTAAACAGTGCATTTAGCGCACCATTATTACTTTGGAAAATTGTATTATTTGATGTGATTGTGATCTTTTTATCAATAATATTAATTCCAGTTGATAAGAGATTGTTTTTGATAGAATCAGACAGGTTCTCAACTTGTAGAGAAATCTCATTGGCTTTGGTGGTGATACTGGATGAAAACTCAGCTCTTAAGTCGGTTGCTTTTATTTCAATCTGCTCGGCCATTGCAACTATCGCCGCATTAAGATCATTCTTCTCGGCATAAAGCGTGGCCATATCTGAGGTTATTGTCAGCCCCGCCTCATCCCTCAAGTCATCATAATCGTTAGGGTTAGATTGCTTAGTTGATGCGTTCGTACCCTTCTCCAGTTGTGGCTCAAACACATAATCACCAACTGTAACAGATGGATAAAATGTTGTGGCAAACGTTTCAAGATTGAATGTATATTCAATATCTATTAACTCGTTTGGGGTTAATCCGGTGATGTGATAATATGAATTTCCCACCCTAAATGATAGGGTAGATGTGATAGGACGAGCTGTTACACTATAGGTATAGGCTCCAATCGCAAGATTTAAGCCCTCCTGTCTAAAATCTGTATTTAATATTTTTGCTCCTATCATACGTACCAACTTGGGGGGTTAGATGTTTTACTTATTTCTAAACCGTATATTTTAACCTGTTTACTCCCCATTGTCAGTAAAGTTAATTGGTCTAAATGCACATTGCCTGTATTGACAACAACCGCCTCAATGATAAGTGAAAACGGAAAATTAATAGTATTATTCGTAAGATCAGTTAATCTGTAATTGAGACCAACTGACGGACCAACTGACACGCCTTTTATAAACAACTTATATTCAGCAGTTTTAGTGCCAAGGAAAGAACCTACAGCCGGCATTAGGTCTAGATTTGGCCCAGTAACAAGTACATAAGAACCATTTCCATCTGTTCCAGTAGAGAATCCCTGGTCAATTAAATATGGCACAATATCAATATATTCAGCCTCTAATACTGTCAATGTGACAATAACAGGGTATATATCCCCGACAATATCCGATGGTAAAGTGTATACAGCGTTTATGTAGTAGATATCTGCCGGTGAATTTGCAGTATAATCAGTCGCCCATGTAACTGATATTTTTCTTCTTGTGCCATCGCTTAAGTAAAAATCAATAAAATCATAATCACTCATCCACTGAGCCAGAGAATAACCTTCGTTTACAGTGAAATTTGGGGGTCTCATAACGTAACCAACTATGGTAAGGGGTGCAATTACTTTCAATGTTATTGACACTGATGGCTTTGTTCCTGTTATTCCGGCTGGCATATTATACTCTCCGCTCAATGTGTATGTTCCTGCTGTATCCGTCGAATAGTTACTCCATGTAACTGCTACTTCCCTCGTTGTGCCATCACTTATATTTA
>JAQVSH010000383.1 GCA_028700615.1 Bacteroidales bacterium | reverse complement strand
ACATTTATTATAGATGATGCGTGGGATATTGTAAGTAGTTTTCAGGATTTTGTACAGACAACCTTGATCAAATATTCATCAGGTTTTAGCTATGCTGACCGCATGGATTTTTCAGAAGATGGATATTCAATAGTTTTACTTCGCCGTGACTATACGTACCAATCACTTGAATTTTTTCCTCTTTTACAAAAACAAACCCTGCCGCCGTTAGATACTATTAACGCATCATTCTCCTCAGGGTATATAGATAGAGGTATGGCTAACGATGTTGTTGGTTTTAATATGTTTGAAGATTCATTCGTGCCTGGAATTTCAGAATTTGCCATTATAAATCCTTCAGGCCAATTAAGTGTTGGGACTGTTCGAGTAGATTCAAATCCTTATTTTGCTGCCTATCCATATTCAGAAGATTATGCTCCTTATGCTTTTGGAACTGATAGATATGCAGACGTTTACACGACTGCAAATCGGGAATACACCTATATTCTTGAACGCAATTTTCCTTCTGAACTCAATCCTCTACATCCTCGCGTATACCTAAGAGTAAATAATTAGTTAAAATATTGTGAATTATGATTGAATTAGCAAAAGCAAACCCGGACATAGAGACATTAAAACTCACCCTGTGGATAGCCTCTGCGGTTATAGCATTATTGCTGACATCAGTAATTGGTGTAGTGGTGTATTTGGCAAAAAAACAGATTAATGTAAGTGAGATGTTAACCAATGCGGTCAATAAACTGACTGTTGCTGTTTCTGTTTTGGAGAATCAGAATAAGGACAGGTACCCGGTTATTGAACGTCGATTGAATGATCATGCCCGCCGGCTGGATCAGCATGATAAGCAGATAGTAAGAATTGAAACAACTTTAAAATTATAGTGTCATGAACAAAGGTTATGTAAGTAATGAAATGTTTGCCGGGCGGTTGTCTGCTCACGGGCAAATAACAGATTTGAGCGAAGGGTTTAAACTGGATGCTTTATTGCCCTTCTCTATTTGTGTCGTGCCTAAAAGTGCCACGACTGATGTTCTCCTGATAGTTGATCTGAAACTATTGCAGGATGAGAGCAGTTCAGATTTCCCGGTTCCATTAAATGACTGGACACCTGGAGCCATTCTGGAGATCTCTGCTAATGCGATCGATTTAATGAGTTATGATGTCTTCTGGGCATGTGGTCAAACTATAAATCCGGCACAGTAATGGCTTTATTAATTGGAGTAGGAAGAAATGGCGGCGCTGGCCTGAAGGTTACAGAGGCTACGCACGCTTATGGCGTACAATGGGACGTAACAAACAGCAGCCCATCTGTTACCAGGATTGGCAATTTAGGGCTGCATGCAACCTTGCCTGTACAGGTGCAAATGCGCGGTTGCGTGCTCATGGATAACGGCAAGGTGAATTACTACCTGAAGCCTGATGACTGGACAAAGAAGGCAGATGGAACCGCCGCCAACCTCGACGGAACTGATGGACAGGTGATGGTTCGCATTCCAACCTTTTACTGGAAGTTTGAAACTGACGGCAATGTTCGCCGGATAATGATCAGTGAATTCCCGATTTCGGGTTACACCCAGGTGCCTGGCATGTTTATATCCGCATTTGAGGCGGCTCTTGACAGGACTAATAGTAAGTTAGCCAGTGTGGTTAATACAGCTGCACAGTTCCGTGGTGGCAATAATAACGCAGACTGGGATGAAGCTGTTAATACATTGCTTGGCCGACCGGCAACGGTAATAAGCAGAACGAATTTCCGTACCTATGCCCGCAACCGGGGGCTTGGCTGGCAGATGTACTTTTACCTTGCACACAAAGTGTTGTGGTGGCTTTTTGTGGTGGAACACGGCACCCGTAACAGCCAGGCTGAAGTCAACGGATCACTTACTGCCGAAGGTTACCGACAGGGTGGACTTGGAAGTGGCGTGACAACGGCGGGCTCAACGGAGTGGTCAAACTTCAGCTCATATTATCCTTTCATTGCCTGCGGCGCTTCGAACACACTTGGCAACTTCACAGGTGAAGTGTCGGTAGAGGTCACAGACTTTGGAGGAACAGGGGTGAACCGCACGTTCACGGTTCCCCGGTACCGGGGGATTGAGAATCCTTTCGGCCATGTCTGGAAAAACACGGATGGCATCAACATAAAGATTCAGGCTGATGGCGCAGGAGGTGAAAGTCAGGTCTGGACAAGTGATGATCCGAGTGATTGGAATGATTCTGATTACGTTGGATATACCAACCGGGGATTATTGCCGCGCGCGAATGGTTATATGAGTCAGGCGGTATTTGGTGATGGTGGTGAATTCGTTCCGAAGGTGGCAAGTGGAGGAAGTACAACCTACTTCTGTGACTACTTCTATACATCCCTCCCGGATACTGGTGAGAGCCTTAGGACTCTCCTGCTCGGCGGTACTGCGATTTCTGGTTCGCATGCGGGTTTCGTTTGCTCGGCTTCGTCTTATTCGCCGTCGTATTCGAATGCGGCTTTCGGGTCTCGCCTTTGCTTTTTGGGTGCGTAGCACCCCG
>JAQVSH010000382.1 GCA_028700615.1 Bacteroidales bacterium | reverse complement strand
ATCCGGGAAGGTCTTAAGCAGCGAACTGTAACGGACTTCACCCTTAATGAAATCCTGGAACTTACTCCAGTCAGGTTCTTTGCTGTCCAGAGTGAACGGATTTTGTCCCTGATCGGACAACGCGGGATTAAACCGGTAAAGCTGCCAGTATCCGCATTCAACGGCCAGTTTTTCCTCGGCCTGGGATTTGCCCATACCCTTAACCAAACCGTGGTTGATACACGGCGCGTAGGCAATGATCAAAGAAGGTCCGTTGTAAGCCTCGGCTTCCTTCAGCGTCTTAAGCAATTGCTGGTTGTTTGCTCCCATGGCGACCTGTGCTACATAAACATAACCATAACTCATAGCCATCATCCCCAGGTCTTTTTTGCGGATACGTTTTCCCGATGTGGCAAATTTAGCCACGGCGCCTGTAGGCGTGGATTTTGAAGACTGCCCGCCGGTGTTGGAGTAAACCTCGGTATCGAGAACCAGTACGTTAACATTATTGCCGCTGGCTAAAACATGGTCTAAACCACCGTATCCGATATCATATGCCCAACCGTCGCCGCCAAAGATCCACTGTGAACGCGGAGTAAGGAACCCGCGCAGTTCATAGATCTCACGCAAAGGCTGGATCTTGGTATTGCTGATAAGCGGAACGATCTTATCAACCAATGCCACTGCCTTGGAATAATCATCACGGACAGTCAGGTATTCTGTGAACAGTCCCTTTAATTCAGCGCTTACGTTTTCGTCATTTTGTGCGGCCAGCATCATATTGGCCAGTTTTTCGCGTATCTTGTTAGCTCCCACATGCATACCCAGACCGAATTCGGCATTGTCCTCAAACAGGGAGTTAGCCCACGAAGGCCCGCGGCCGTTCTTATCGGTCGTATAAGGAGATGAAGGATACGAAGCTCCGTAAATAGAAGAACATCCTGTGGCATTGGCAACCATCATATGATCTCCGAAAAGCTGTGTAATTGTTTTGATATAAGGAGTTTCACCGCAGCCGGCGCAGGCACCGGAGAATTCAAACAGAGGCTGTGAGAACTGGAGGTTCTTGACGCTTTGTTCCTTGGGCGCAATGGTATCTTTGTACCCGACGGTCGCATGCATGTAATCGAAGTTAGGCTGTTCTGCCAGCTGTGATTCAAGCGGTTTCATTTCAAGAGCCTTTGTCTTGGCGGGACATACATCGGCACAGTTACCGCAACCGGTACAATCCAGCGGGCTTATCTGCATGGTGAAAGTATAACCTTTCATAGCGGCGATACCTGCCGTACGTTTTACAGATTCGGGAGCCTTTGCAGCTTCTTCCTCTGTCATCAGGAACGGACGGATTACTCCGTGAGGACAAGCGTAGGCACACTGGTTACACTGAATGCAGTTGGCAGGAATCCACTCGGGAACAGAAGTGGCGATGCCGCGTTTTTCAAAGGTCGAGCTTCCCATGGGCATGGTGCCGTCTTCGTAGCCTTTGAAAACACTTACAGGGAGATCGTCTCCATTCTGTGCGTTGATCACATCGGCAACATGTTTTACCCATTCAGGGGCGAGACGGTTATGGGTGTCTGCTTCGAACTTGGCGGAACAATTGATCCATTCGGGGTCCACTTCCACTTTTTCGATCTCACCGCCACGGTCTACAGCTGCATAGTTCATTTTCACGATCTTTTCTCCCTTCTTGCCGTATGACTTATCAATAAAATGCTTCATTTCCTTAATTGCCAGTTCGTAAGGTATAACATTGGCAATCTTAAAGAAAGCAGACTGAAGAATAGTGTTGGTACGGTTGCCAAGACCTATCTCTTCGGCTATCTGGGTGGCATTGATGATATAGAGATTGATTTTCTTTTCTGCCAGGGTACGTTTGATAAAATCGGGCAGCTGTTTTTTTGTTTCTTCTGCATCCCAAAGACTGTTGAGCAATAAGGTGCCTCCTTTCTTAATCCCGCGCAGCATATCATACTTGCGCATATAGGAAGGTACGTGGCAGGCCACGAAATCCGGGGTAGTTACCAGGTAAGGGGAATTGATGGGCTTATCGCCAAAACGGAGGTGCGAACAGGTGAATCCGCCTGATTTCTTGGAATCGTAGGCAAAGTATGCCTGGCAATATTTGGGGGTGGTTTCACCAATGATCTTGATGGTGTTCTTGTTGGCTCCCACGGTGCCGTCAGAACCCAGTCCAAAGAATTTACATTCGTATGTGCCGGGTTGTGCCATTGAAATTTCTTCTCTTTGGGGCAGCGATTTGAAGCTGACATCGTCAATGATGCCAATCGTGAAGCCGTTTTTGGGCTCTTTGCGGCTGAGATTTTCAAAAACAGCCAGAATTTGTGCAGGCGTGGTGTCTTTGGATGAAAGACCGTAACGACCGCCCACGATACCGGGTGCGTTGGGATCTTCAGCATAGATGGCTTTAACGTCCAGGTAAAGTGGTTCTCCCAGGGCTCCGGGTTCTTTAGTTCTGTCCAGAACGGCAATGTTCTTAACGCTCTTTGGCATAACGCGCAGGAAATACTTGGCCGAGAAAGGACGGTAAAGATGGACGGAAATAACA
>JAQVSH010000381.1 GCA_028700615.1 Bacteroidales bacterium | reverse complement strand
AAAGGTCGCCCAGGCTGTATCCGATTTTTTCCAGTACAGAAACTTTTTGAGAAGAATTGCTCATGGCTGAAATAATGTGATTAACTAAATAGGTATTTTAAGTAAAGGTAGGTACACAACTAAAAAAAGAGTTTCATTTTTAGATATATGTTTTTTAATATTGGATATCCCCACTATTGAAAAACATTGTTTGCCAACAAAAAAACCTTTAATTTTGTGTCAAGCGGCGCCCCGATATTTATAATATGAAATCAATCAGGAGTCTTTATTCCATTATTTTAGCGTGTTTATTCTTTCTGCCGGCACAGGCGACTTCCCCTAAGTTTTATAGTATAAACACCATTTTTGGAATCTCCATGCGAGAAACCAGTTCTGTATGCAAAGATGATAACGGTTTTATCTGGGCTTCTTCAAAAACGGGAATACTGAGGATTACCCAGGAAAGCCAGCGCCTGTACCTTTTACCGTACGAAACGGCAAACGTTATTTCGTTACGTCTCATATATCAGAACTCTCAATTACTGGCCTGTGCCAATAACGGACAGGTTTTTTCATACAATCCGGTGCTGGACCGTTTTGAACTGTTAATCAATCTTTCCAAAGTACTAAATAATAAGTATCTAGTCGCTAGTACTCTGCTGGTTGATCGGCAGGGTGCCTGCTGGGTGGCTACTTCATCGGGACTGTATAAATATGCTTTCGGAGAACTTACTTTGATTGAAGATATTCTGACCGAGGTTTACTCAATAGCCTGGTATGACCGGGATCGGTTGATTATTGTCAGACCCGAGGGAATATGGCTGTTGAATATTTATTCGCTAGCCAGCGAATGTGTTTACCGGAACAGTTCGGCAACCCCTTTCTCTGTAACTGAATTATATTACGATAAAGAAATTGACAAACTCTGGATTGGAACCATTTCCAACGGTCTGTACAGTTATGATTTCGGATCAAAAATATTCTCGGCCATTCTTCCGTCTTTTTTCCCAAAGCAGCCTGTTTTGGCTATAGAATCGAATACAGATTCCACACTACTGTTTGGAGTAGACGGACAGGGTGTGTGGGAATTGCACCGTAACGGCAATAAGTTTTTGAATGTATACAAGGAAAGTGTAGATGACCCTTTCTCGTTGCGCGGTAACGGGGTATATGATCTGTATTCAGACAGTAACCGTCGGATCTGGGTATGTACTTACAGCGGCGGGCTGTCATTCTATGATCAGTCTACGCCCCTGGTTACCCAGGTGGCACATTCTGCCAATGTGGAAAATTCACTGGTTAATAACGATGTTAACAGCATTATTGAGGACCGTTGGGGAAAGGTATGGTTTGCTACAAATAACGGGATAAGCTGTTGGGATGTAGCCAGGGACCGGTGGAAAAAATTCTATTATAACAAGCAGGAGCAGGCCCAGGTATTTCTTTCGCTGTGCGAAGACGATAGAGGCAGGATATGGGCCGGCACTTATTCTTCCGGAGTGTATATCCTGGACGGTTTAACAGGAGCTGAGCTGGAGCACTATCCCCAGGACGGGGACGACGTCTCAATGGTCAGTGATTTTATTATCGACATTTTTAAGGATGATGAAGGAGATATATGGCTGGGTGGGATTAACGGCGAGTTTCTCTGTTATCTTTCACGTGAAAAAAAGTTTCGCGCCTATTCACGGCAGCCGATAAATGCCCTTGGACAACTCTCAAGGGGAAAGATCCTACTGGGATGTACCTACGGACTCTCGCTGCTCGATAAAAATACCGGTGAAATAGAGCCGTTGCTTATTGGTTCACTGATTTACGATATTCTTACTCTTGGTGATGATATCTGGATATGTACCAGCGGAGACGGGCTGCTTAAATACAATTATAAAAGCGGGAATACCGAAAATTTTACCACTCAGACAGGATTGCCATCGAATTTCATAAACAGTGTGATCTATGAGAAGGGCTATCTGTGGATAGGTACCGAGAGCGGGTTGTGCCGTTTTGATCCTAAAGACAATAGCGTACTCACCTACGGGTCTATCTTTTCTTTATCGAGGACTTCATTTAATCGCGGTTCTCATTGCATGCTCAGAAGCGGGCAACTGGTTTTGGGCACCAATAACGGGGCCGTCCTTTTTAATCCCGCGTCGATGGGTGAGATATCGCCGTCCGGAAAAATCTATTTTAACGATCTTACCGTTTCCGGACGTTCTGTGAGAGATATGCCTTCTTTCGGGCTGACCACTCCCGTTGACAGTATT
The DNA here is from genome assembly GCA_028700615.1 of Bacteroidales bacterium. Taxonomy (GTDB): domain Bacteria; phylum Bacteroidota; class Bacteroidia; order Bacteroidales; family UBA4181; genus JAQVSH01. Next base: position 306 of record JAQVSH010000381.1, on the reverse strand, counting down.
ACAAATATTGAACTGGAATATTTTCAGAATACAATTAGCCTGGAGTTGTTGCCTATAGGCATAACCTCGCGTTCGAATTTTTCCTGGAAAATGGAAGGTTTCGATTCAGAGTGGTCTACTCCCTCGGTTAACAAAACCCTAACCTATACGAATATTCCCAGCGGTGATTATACACTTATGATCAGAATGTATGACAGCTCATTGTCTCAATTGATTACAGAACGTTCCATAAGCATTAATATTGTACCTCCGTTCTGGAGAACAGTCTGGTTCTGGGTGCTTGTTATGGTAGTGATATCTGTTATG
>JAQVSH010000380.1 GCA_028700615.1 Bacteroidales bacterium | reverse complement strand
TCCCCCGGCATTACTTTAACTCCGAGTTCGGAAATAACTTCTCCGTTGACCGTTACCAGCCCGGCCTGAATATATTTATCCGCCTCACGTCTTGAACATAGCCCTGTGTTGGCAATATAACGGTTCAAACGGATGGGTTTGTTCAGATCTAAAGGATCGGGTTCAAATGAATACTGAGATTTTTTAACAATTCTTGGTCGTTTTGATTTTGAAAAAGAAGGTTTGCCGAAAGGTCTTCTTTCGCCATCACTTCCTGATCTGCCGAAAGGCCTTCTTTCACCCTGGTTTTCAGGTCTGCCGAAAGATCTTCTTTCGCCATCGCCTTCAGGTCTGGAATAAGGTCTTCTTTCCCCGTCGGGTCTTGAGAAAGGTCTTCTTTCTCCGTCACTTCCTGATCTGCCGAAAGGCCTTCTTTCGCCCTGGCTTTCAAATCTTCCGAAGGACCTTCTTTCCCCGTCGGGTCTTGAGAACGGCCTTCTATCGCCGTCACTTCCTGATCTGCCGAAAGGCCTTCTTTCACCCTGGTTTTCAGGTCTGCCGAAAGATCTTCTTTCCCCATCGCCCTCAGGTCTGGAATAAGGTCTTCTTTCTCCGTCGGGTCTTGAGAAAGGTCTTCTTTCGTCGTCATTTCCTGATCTGCCGAAAGGCCTTCTTTCACTTTGGCCTTCAGTTCTTCCAAAGGATCTTCTTTCACCCTGACCGTCAGGTCTGTTAAAGGATCTTTCGTTTCGGGAGGAGTCTGTCTCAGATTTTCTCCCGTCAAATTTTTTATTGTACATGGATTATTAATAAAATGAGCTGCAATATTACAACTTATTAATTTACAAAAATCGTGCTACGATGTAATAATTTGAAAAAAAAGCTATTGGAAAGATTTTCCATGGTTGAAAGCGTATTTTGCAGCACATTTTACTTAATTTGTAAAAAAAACTATGTATGATTTTATTGAAGGCACGATAGAAGAGATCTCTCCTTCCCATGTTGTGATTCAGGCTGGAGGGATCGGATACTATATTCTGATTTCACTGAATTCATATGCTCCTTTACAGGAAAATTTTCAGAAAGGAGAACGGGTTGACAGACTTTTCATTCATCAGACAATCCGTGAAGACGCACATTTATTGTACGGATTTAAAACCCGTCAGGAAAGAGAAATATTCAGATTGTTGATTTCTGTTTCCGGAGTAGGTACAAATACTGCGCGCCTGATTCTTTCTTCTTTAAAACCCCTGGATGTTCAGACCGGAATTGCTGAATCCGACGCTTCAATCTTTAAATCTGTCAAGGGGGTTGGAACAAAGACCGCTGAAAGAATTATTGTGGATCTTCGCAATAAAGTAGATCAGATTCTTTTGTCGGAACAGAAAGCTTCTTTCGTTCAGCCTTCAGTGAAAGAAGAAGCTATGTCCGCCCTTACGGGACTGGGTTTTTTAAAAGCTCCTACCGAAAAAGTGCTGGCTGCAATTTTGTCCGAAAATCCGGAATGTACCATAGAATCATTGGTAAGGCTGGCTTTAAAAAGGTTATAGATTGAAAAAGGAGTGTTAAAAAACATTGGACTCCTTTATCTGATAAAGGATAAAAAGCGTACTTTTGGGAGTCAAATCATATAAAAGACAGCTATGAACATACCTTCTCATCTCAAATACAGCAAGGAACACGAATGGATCCGCCATGAAGGCCAGTTTGGTTATGTGGGTATTACTGATTTTGCGCAAAAAGAATTAGGAGATATCGTTTTTGTGGAAATTGAGAGTTTGGGCGAAACCCTTGATAAAGAAGAAATGTTTGGAACCGTTGAAGCGGTTAAAACCGTTTCCGATCTTTATATGCCTGTGGGTGGGAAAGTAGTGGAAATTAATGAGGCATTGGTGTCAGGTGCGGAATTGGGCAATCAGGATCCCTATGGAGAAGGCTGGATGATCAAAATTGAAATTACCGACCCTGCCGAGCTGGATGATTTATTGGATGCTGAAGCATATAAGGCGCTCATTGGAGAGTAACCTTGTAGAAGTTTATTTTAGCCATCCTGCTTTGCGGTACCATTCGACAGATTCTCTTACACCTTGTGGAAGGGTGTATTCCGCTTGAAAATCCAGGTCTTTTTTCAGGTCATCACTGTCGCAACTCCAGTTAAAGCAGGTCAGAATTTTTACTTTATCCCTGTTCAGAAGGGGAAGTACGTTAAAAAATCCCAGAAGAAATTCCAGAAAATATCCGAGAACAACAATCAGTACCACCGGAATCCGGATTTTAATGATGTTTCGTTTTCCCAGAATCCCGGAAACAATGGCTCCATATTCATCTCCTGTATAAATGGTTCCATCTGATACCAGCCATGTTTTTCGTTTATAGGGCGATTCGCAGATCTTTAGAATCAATCTTGTCAGGTCTTTTACATAGATAAAAGACAGGTACTGTTTTTTGAAACCTATGATGGGTTGAAATCCCCGATGGATCATGTCAATATATGAGAAATAATCTTTGTCTCCGGGACCATATACCCCGGTAGGCCTTAAAATAATAAAAGGAAAGTCTGGCTGGCTTTGCAGAAACC
>JAQVSH010000379.1 GCA_028700615.1 Bacteroidales bacterium | reverse complement strand
AGTAACGTCTTTTTCATAAAGTGGATTTTTAAACAATTATTTGTGAACGGAACGAGTAAAAATATAGCGAATCAGCATGAATTACCCGGAATTAACATTTTTTAAGAAGTCGGACTCGATTTCCGGGCTCTTGTCAATTGAAGTAACTGATCAGCTGGAGGATATTTGGGATTGATCCGGAAAAGCTCTTCTGCTAAGATCCGAGCTTTGGATAAATCCTTTAAATCCAGATAATTCCAAATAAGCAACTCCCTTGCAGGCTCGCTCTCCGAATGTACCTGCAGAAGCTGATAAGCCACGCTGTTTGATGCTTCTAGCTGTCCGGTTTTCCGGTAGCTCCATCCAAGGTATAGGTAGGCGGCTAAGTTGCAGGGTTCTACTTCAATGGCCCGCCGAAGAAGCTGAATGGCTTCATCATGATTGCTAGCTGAGTATGCTGTAATCCCTTCAGTATCAAAATTATAAACACGCTTAACAATGGCACAGACCGGAAAACCATCCACCCGAATCGTGTGAATAGTCCCTGCCGGTGGCCAGCAGTCGCCCTGCAGTTGCGACGGACTTAAATAGGCTGCTGCAAAAATGCCATAATCCCAGTCCTTCATATTCCTCTGATTGAATGGAATATAAACTAATTTTGGCTGGTATTCCGATCGGAGAAAGAAGGGTTCCAGGGGAAAGCTCGAGGCCAGGGTGATCTCCTTACCTGAGTCGGTCCTGAGAATTTCACGTTCGAGCCACTTGACAGCTGGGCCGAGGCTATGATAATAGTAATCAGTTTCATAATGGCCCCATGCTTTTTTGATTCCGCCGGAAAGTTTGTTGAAATAGACGTACTCGACCGGATGATTCCGGAAAATGTGTACCAGCGGACCAGCACAGGCGGTTCCGAAAATGAACCAGGAGAGATATACTATCCACTTCGGGTGATTCTTTCGCCACAGCGCCGACCATCCGGTTGCCGCGATAACAGCTAGCAGCGGGTAAACAAAGAGTAGATGCCGGATTCCTCCGTAGAGGTTCGACCGTTGAACAATCACCCAGAATACCGGAAATAACGCACAGAACAAGATCATGACCCATTGCCACATCCCGATGTTGAGTTGTTTGAAAACCAGCGATTTCAGTCTGATCTGTATCGCTGCCAGTAGGAGGCCCAATAATATCAGTGCCGGAGTGGTGATCAGAAAATATTTTGGAACATAAAACCAGGGAATGGAGTCGGACCAGAGCATCTCCCCATTGAAGAGTTGCCTGAGGCTGACATTATAATGCGTCATCCGAGCTAGAGCATGGATGGTATTACTGACCGGTTTCAGCCGGGCATAAGGCCAGTCGAGGATGCCTAGTCCCCACCCCAGGACGACAATTCCGATCAGAATAATGCTGATTTTCAGGTAATAGAATTTCCTGTTCTCTTCCGGCTGACTCACCCAGGCCCCGATGCTACCGAAAAAGAGGATGATTGGGAAGAGTAGAAGGCCTCCTGCTCTTACCGATAAGGAGATCGCCGTACCGATAAGCATTCCGCCCACTGCGAGCAGCTTGATTTTCGGGAGCGCACGGATAAAAACCAGCAAAGAGAAGATGGTCAGCAGGTATCCCATGGCAAACGGGATATCCTTCATGTTGTTGAGGGAGTGGCCTAGGAAAGAAGGTGATAACAGGAGCAGGACCACCGTCAGGATGCCGGCCGTATGCCCGGCCAGCAATAGGGCGATTTGTGCGGCGAAGAAAATGGCCAATGCACCAAACAGTGCAATGAGTAGATGGCGGACCAGGTAAGGATTATCTGATCGGATCCAGCGTGTTATGCGATAAGCTAAATCGTCGGCCGACTGCCCATAGTATCGTAAAAAGGTCTCGGGTGTCTGGAGAGCCGATTGGTCGCCTCCCTCCGTGGCAAAATAGTTATACACCATTTCGGCATGTTCATGGTGGACCGGTTCATCCCCCGAAATGCCAGCAGAAAGTGACAGAAGTGGTAGTAAAATGAATGGGATAAAGCATACCGGCAAAAAGAGTCTTTTAACGAGATTCCTTTGATATTTCGCCGGATTAGACATAGAATTGTTTTACCAGAAACAGGGGCCTTCGCTGGCTCTCCCGATAGATCCGAAAAACATATTCACCCAGAATTCCCAGAAAGGTGAGCTGAATTGAGCCTAGGAAATAAATACTCAAAAGAGTTGATGACCAGCCAATTATGGCAAATCCTGCAATTTTTGCGATCAGCGTGTAGAGACCGGCCAGGAAAAAAACCACAATCCCGGTCAAGCCCAAGAACAGGCACAAGCGGACGGGCAGACGGGAGAAGGAAAATATAGCATCGGAGCTTAGGGAGAGCAAATCCGAGAAGCGCATCTTTGATTTTCCAGAATAGCGTTCATCGCGGGTATATTCGACATGTTCTTGCCGAAACCCAATAAATCGACGGAGCCCGGGCAGGTAGCGCGTGGATTCGGAAAACTTCAGCAGCGATTCCAGAGCAGGGCGGTTTAAAAGAGAAAAGTTGCCCACATTTTCGATATCCGGGAATCCACTGATGCGTTTGAATGTT
>JAQVSH010000378.1 GCA_028700615.1 Bacteroidales bacterium | reverse complement strand
AACACAATAGCCAACAGCCCGCCCAATAAGCTAAGGCTTAATATTGTGTACAGTAAAGTAGAAGTCATTTTGGATACGATCTTTTAACAAATATAGAACAAAATAATAGATTCCTATACTCATTATGGCAATTAAACCCTGTAACCATTCCGCTAAACGGAAGAGTCCTCCGCAGGTGATCGCAACACCCAAAATGACGGCAGGCAAGCCCATACCATACCACAACGCCTTGAATCCCAAACGAGTTCGCATCTCTATACAGACTTCCTGACCCACATACGGTTCCCATCCTTCAGGTTCCTGAAAACGGGTTATTTCTTTGCGTTTTTTTTCACTCAGCGAACAATATCCCCTGGCATGGCAGGATGCACAGGCCGATTCGGTAAGGATCTCGGCTTTTAAAGGGTTTGTGCCTGTAATTATTCCCTTATGCCTGATAACCGAGCCTAAACCCATAGTCATTTAATTTTACTTGTAAGGGGAAATCTCAGGTTTTCATAACTGCCTAACCTTCCCGTAACGCGGCCGACTACAACGGGAGATTCAATAAATAAGGGAACCCTGTTTTTGTCGTCACTGATCCAGAAGCGCAGATCTTCCTTCCCGTCAAAAACCACACCTGCAACCGTTTGTGCGGAAAATTTCAGGCATCTGAAAGTACCCAGACCTTGTACTCGGATCTCATCCTTCCCGTCATACCTTAAATACAATTCAAAGATTTCTTCATCAATGGCAAACGATATGGGGTACACATCCCCCGGGTTCATATTGCTGAACTCAAGATTTCTCAGGAAATAGAACAACGTTATGAAATCAAACGTACAAATCCGTCCCGGCAACAATGTGTCCTGAACGGATCCGTCCTTGCGGATGATCCGGGCATTGATGGTATGGTCCTGATTGTAGTTGTAATAATTTTGTATGGTATACTTCCCTTCGTGAATATCCCTCATGAAATAGGTCGGGCGCAGGTTGGTTCGATAGAATCGGCTCTCGTAATAATCATCCACCCGGAAAAAGGCATTGAAAAAACGGGCTGTTTGTATGCGACCCCTTGCAATAAAAAGGGGAACATCCGAAGAATCAGACCGGCTAATATCCAAAGAAACCGTACCAACATCCGTATTGACAACACCCCATTGATAACTGGCTATGATTGTCAACTTTTCTCCGGCTTGAAACGCCATTTGAGAAGGCGGAATATCCCTGACCGGCAAACAGGGTTTTTCGTTTTCCTGCGCATGTCCCAGGACCCATGCCGAGATCAAACACAATGTCAGAATGGTACTCTTATAGCCCGTCAAAGTTGTCATTCAGATCATTCATTTGGTTCATTCTGGAAGCATATGTGACGGTTTCTCCTGTTGCAAAATCCGGACCACCTTCGTTTATATCCAGAAAACGGATCTCACTATTTCTAAATTGCATCTGGAATTCTCCCACGGCTCCGTTTCGGTGTTTGGCCACGATCACTTCCGCAATGCCTTCCAGGGAGCGACCACTGTCATCTTCCTTAAATCCATAATACTCGGGCCTGTAAAGAAAAATTACAATATCTGCATCCTGCTCTATGGCTCCCGATTCCCGCAAATCACTTAACTGTGGCCTGCGGGTTCCCCCTCGTGTTTCAGAAGAACGGTTCATCTGTGACAATGCAATTACCGGGACATTCAGCTCTTTGGCGATTGCTTTCAAAGAACGTGAAATGGCCGCCACTTCCTGTTCCCTCATGCCTCGCAATTCAGGAGGTCCGGACATCAACTGCATGTAATCTATGATCAGCATCTTAACACCCATACCGGCAACCAACCGGCGAGCCTTTGCCCTGAACTCAAAAATTGAAAGTGACGGTGTGTCGTCTATGTAAAGAGGGGCTTTGGTAAGGTTAATGATCCGTTGGTTAAGTTGTTCCCATTCAAAACTTTTCAATTTTTTACCACCCCGGATTTTTTCGGAAGATAAGCCGGTTTCACTCACCAGAAGCCTTTTAACCAATTGGGAATCCGGCATTTCCAGTGAGAAGAAAGCTACGGGAATGTTGTGGTTAACCGCCATGTTACGGGCCATGGTCAACACAAATGCGGTCTTTCCCATGGACGGACGGGCTGCAATGACTACCAAATCGGCTTTTTGCCAGCCAAGTGTCATCCGGTCAAGCGAAGTAAATCCGGACGGTATTCCGCTTAATCCGTCGTCTCTTGTCTGTACGTCGGACAACTCGTCAAGAACATCTCCCAATACAGAGCGAACCGGACGGGTGTCCCGGCGCAGGTTCATTTCACCTAATTCAAAAAGCTTCTGTTGCGAAGTGTCGAGCAATTCATCGGCAGGTATGGTATCGTCAAACGCATCCCGCAAAATCCCGTAAGAGGTATTGATCAGCTCTCTTTGAATAAATTTTTGAGTCAGAACCTTGGAATGGTATTCCAGGTGAGAAGCAGCGGCAACCCGCATGGTCAGCTGGCTTAAATAATAAGGTCCTCCTATTTCATCCAGCTGTTCATTTTTTTTCAGTTCTTCGGCAACCGTATACATATCCACCGGATTGTGCGAAGATACAAGCGCA
>JAQVSH010000377.1 GCA_028700615.1 Bacteroidales bacterium | reverse complement strand
ATCAATGACGATATAAACGAAGTGGTCTCCATTGATCTCCCCTCGGGGCTTCCCTGCTCCCCGGGAGACTTTTGCACCAATGGAAACATCGTCCGGGCAGACCTTACCCTTACCCTCCAGCAGCCTAAACTTTCACTGCTGCTCAGTGACTTCGGAAATTACACAAAAGAATTTGAGATTGTTGATATTGAACTAAAAACCGAAAGAATTCCGGAAAAAGAGGTCAATTACAATTGGATCACTGAAAAAGAAATCAAGCCCCTGATAAAAACACGGGATAGATTCTCCCACAAAGGAAATTACGGACATGCCCTGCTCATTGCCGGAAGCTATGGAAAAATGGGCGCTGCAGTGCTTGCCGCAGAAGCCTGCCTGCGGACCGGAGCCGGACTGCTCTCAGTACATGCTCCTGGTTCGGGTAATCAGATCCTCCAGACCACCGTTCCGGAAGCCATGTGCACTCCCTGTCATCAAACCTTGCATGTGGCCGGGCTTCCTGTTCTTACGCCATATTCTGCCATAGGGGCCGGACCCGGGATAGGAACTTCTGCCGAAACCGGGAGATGCATTCAACGTCTTTTACAAAAAGCTAAAGTCCCGCTGATCCTTGATGCAGACGCCATCAACCTTCTGGGGCAAAACCGGGAATGGATGCCGCTCCTCCCCGCCCGTACCATCCTCACTCCCCATCCCCGTGAGTTCGAACGTCTCACCGAACCCGCATCTTCGGCATACGAACGGCTCCTGAAACAAAAAGCCTTTTCGGAAAAACAGGGTGTAATCCTCGTCCTTAAAGGAGCCTATACGTCTGTATCTTTTCCCGATGGAAGAATTTTTTTCAACTCTACCGGCAATCCCGGGATGGCTACTGCCGGGAGCGGTGATGTTTTAACCGGAATTATCTTATCTTTGCTTACCATAGGTTATGAACCTGAACAGGCTGCCCTGCTGGGTGTTTTTCTTCACGGCCTTTCCGGGGATATTGCTGTCTTAAATACCGGACAGGAATCCTTGATGGCACGGGATTTGATCGAAAATATTAAAAACGCAACTATACGACTGAAACCATGAACAAAAGATTTATTTATCTGTGGGTGAGCTTTTTATTGATACAGTCGGCCATCTATGCTCAGAATTTTCAAACAGCTCCCTACACTAAAGGAACTCCGGTAACTAACAATACCGTAATCTACGCCCTGCCGAAAACCTCCCTTGAATTTGCAATTGAAATCAAAAAAACAAGCATTACTGCGGGACCTTACGCCAAAATGGCAAAATCTCTTCTCAACCTGGATGTACCTCAGGAAAATTCAGAAGAATGGAAAATTAATTCCGCCAACATCACGGTTCATTATGTCATAGACCCATCCCAATACTATCTGATCAGCTTTAAAGACTATCCTAAAAATGTAGAACGGTTGATCTCCATGACGGCAGAAGGCAATATTCTGGACATGAGTCTTCCCGGATTCCTTTCCACCGGAGAATTTGCCCCGTCGGAAACAGCCCGCGGGTTCAGAAATCTCAATATTGACGGAGCGCTTACTGCAAAATACGACACTATATATCAGGTTCTCGTAACCGACACCACCGTGGTCCGGCAGCCCTCCATCGTGAAAACCATCTCTCTGCTTTCAATTCAGGACCAAGCCCTGGCGGTTTCAAAAGCCCTTACCGAGGTCCGGCAGCGCCGGTACGACCTTTCCATTGACGGAAGCGAATACCCCGATGGCACTTCTTTAAAGATTGCCGTTGAACAACTGGATCGTCAGGAAAAAGAACTTTTATCTCTTTTTACCGGAACCAGCCAGGAAACGGTCATGACCCGGAGATTCTCCCTGACCCCCGAAAAGGACCGGCTCAAAATTCCTTTATGTTACTTCTCTGAAAATACCGGAATCACCAGCCGTCCGACTGCCACCGAAGTTTCCTGTGAAATAAAAATTCTCCAAAACAATAAACCGGTGATCGGAGTTGAAGATCCCAAAAAATCCATCAACAAAAACATTGTGTATTACCGGGTTCCGGCACAGGCAGATATAAGGCTTACTTATAAAAACGAAGTGCTTACCACCCGGCAGGTTCCCATGTATCAACTGGGCAACCTGATGAGTATTCCTCTGCTAACAAAATAAACCTTCACTTCAGGACTAAACTACGCTTCCGTGAAAAAAAAATTCAAGATCACCGGTCTAATTTTGGCATCCCTGCTTTTGATCCTGATGCTACTGCCTTTTGTTTTTCAAGGAAAAATAACCAATATCGTACTGAATCAGGCCAATAAAAACCTGAACGCGAAAGTCGCGTTCTCAGAGGTCAGCCTGAGCCTGATAAAAAACTTTCCCAACGCCACTGCAACCGTACACGATGTATCGGTAACAGGAACCGGAGCTTTTGAAAAAGACACCCTTTTCTATGCTAAAAGCACCTCGGCCACCCTCAACCTGATGAGTCTGATCAGCGGAAAAGAAATCACCGTCAAAGGGATTAACCTGAAATCTCCACGGATATTGGCCAAAGTCCTCGAAGACGGATCTGCCAACTGGGATATACTCCCTGAAGGAGAAACTTCCGAAGATCCGGAAA
>JAQVSH010000376.1 GCA_028700615.1 Bacteroidales bacterium | reverse complement strand
AAAATGTTTCATCGCACAAAGCGTCTGTACATGATGTTTGGTAAGATTTCCCTCCCGGTCAAATCGCTTAGTAATAAAATGAGCCCGTCCATTCTCCTCCAGTAAACGGCAGGGCATCATTTCTATTCCACAATCCCGGGCCATTAGGTAATAAGCATATTCGACGCGGCCATAACCGGACGTGGCGCCCAGTTGTATTTCACTGACCCCGTCAAGTTTAAGAAGCCAGTGTTCAAAGCCTTCGGGAACACGGGTCTGTCCGGAACGCACTTCTCCGGTTTTTTCATTATAGGCGATGACCGCTTTGGGACGAGCCCCCCCGGCAGAGGTCCCGATCTTCAATATTTCCCGCATGGCTTTCTCTTCATCGGACTTCAGATTTGTCACAAACACCTCTTTCTCTGAGAGCATCTTAGCCGCCATTTCTACCAGACTGTTCATTTCAACGGCAAAGGTATTTGTGTTTTGCTTTAAGGTTGCGGGTTCAAATTCCAGCGCTCCGATACCCCGTTGGCCAATAAAGCATAACATCTCCACAGGATTCATGCTGTTCTCCGGACGGCCCTGCTGTACCAGCCATAGGTTGATGAGATCTCTGCCGTAACGGTCCGGCAACATATCCGCAAGCAATCCGGGTAATCCTTTGAATGTATTATAATTAGAATCTTTTTCCTGGCGTAGTTCCGGAAATGAATATATTTTTTGCTCCTGAGTTAACGGCATTTTCAGGGGAGAAAGTTCCCATCCCCATTTTTTAAAATCAGGATCGTATTCAAAAGAGGCTAATCCGGTGCTTTCATCCCAGGCAACGGCTCCTGCCATTTTTCCCCATATATGAACCCATGCAGTATTCATAGTCTACCATCTAACATCTTCATTTCCTGTATGATCTATCTTTTTTGGTCGGGGAGAAGCCACCCTCTGTCTTCTATTTTTCTCCTCTTTGGCAAGCAACAAAGGGCTTTGCTGATGTACAACAGTAAATCCATTGAGTACATGCAATTGGTCTAACACCCGTAATACCCGGATAAGCGTTGCGATCGTTACGGTTTCTCCTCTTTCCAGCAGACTCAGCGTAGATCGGCTGATCCCGGCATCTTTGGCAAGCCGCTCCTGGTTCTTATTCGCCTCCATGCGGTGATACCTGACAAACTCCCCGATCTGGCGGACAATGGAGTCATCGCTCATTACATTCCACTTGTTGTATGATATATCATTCATAAATAACATTTTTTGTACTTAAGGAATGAAAAACCATACAAATATATGTTTATTTCTTTTGTAATGATTTATCTTGCACTATAAAACAAAACGGATTATTTAGTACATTGGATTTTTCAGTGGAAGATAGAAACTAAGATATGCAATCAATTGAAATCTATGATAAAACAGCATCTTAGAAATCTTTATATGACAAAAGCACCTGTTTGTAAATTAAATTGAGGCGGAATGAAAATAGGATTAATCGGATTTGGAAAAACAGGTAAAGCAGTTGCAAATGTAATATTGCAAAATAAAGGATTTAGTCTTGAATGGGTTCTCAGACGAAGTACGCTACTGGAACACAAAAGTGTGCCTGAATTTTTAGGGGTGGCGTCAGATGAACCCGGGTTGATTTATTCAACTTCCAGCATAAAGATATCAGAGCTTCTCGATACACACCCGGTAGACATTATTATTGATTTTTCTTCAGAAACAGGTATTTATACATATGGGAAAATTGCAGAAGAACGTAAAATTAAAATTATTTCCGCGGTTTCTCATTATGGTGAAAAAGAACAAAAATTACTAAAAGAACTATCCGCTCATACCGTCGTTTTTTGGAGCCCTAACATAACCTTAGGCGTTAATTATTTGCTCTTTGCTGCAAAGTTTCTTAAAAAAATAGCTCCCTGGGTAGATATTGAAATTGTTGAAGAACATTTTAAGGGTAAAGAAGGTGTTTCAGGTACGGCGATAAAAATTGCAGAAGCATTAGATCTGGAAAAATCAGACATAAATTCGGTAAGAGCGGGTGGAATTGTTGGCAAACATGAAGTGATTTTCGGTTTTCCATATCAAACGGTTCGATTGATTCATGAATCCATTTCCAGAGAAGCGTTTGGGAATGGAGTGATTTTTATAGCAGAAAATTTAGCGAACAAAAAAGAGGGATTATATAATTTTGAAGATATTTTGTTGCCCTATTTTAAACACTAATGCCAGCTGGCAAGAGTGTCTCTTTTTGGCGGATACGGAGGAGATTTTACACTCCGCTTTATTTCATATGCACAATTACTATAGGCAGGCGTAGAAAACCATGCATAAACAGAAAGGCTGATGTTAACAAGATTATATAACGAATTTTTTAAGAGCGAAAAGACCGGAGGGCTCATTTTGCTTTTTGTAACACTGCTCTCAATAGGATTGGCAAACTCTTCCTTGCAGACAACCTATATTAGTTTCTGGCAATTAGATGTTGGGGGACATAGTATTCTTCACTGGATTAACGATGGCTTCATGACTATCTTCTTTTTGTTGATTGGGTTAGAGTTAGAGCGAGTAATCTTTAAAGGAGAGCTTTCGGATATAAAAAATGCCTCTTTGCC
>JAQVSH010000375.1 GCA_028700615.1 Bacteroidales bacterium | reverse complement strand
TGATTTTCCCTGTTTTTAGATCACATAAGAACAAATCGGCATCCTTGTGCCAGATCGAAAAATTACCATACCCGGCCTTTGTAAACAGCAGATATTTGCCATCAGGAGAAACCCGCGGAAAAGAAACACTTCCGCCGTCCAGGGTGGCATTATACAACGTATCGACACGATCTCCAAATGTCCGTTTCTCCGGATCAAAAGCAATGCTGCAAAGGCTATAATGCACCGAATCATAAGAAGCCGGCATTGTCACTGCAGGTGCTGTGCAAAAATAAAGCGTCTGTCCATCGGGAGAAAAAGTGGGATATGTCTCCATAGAAGTATCAGAAAAAAGCAAAGAAGAAGTAGCAATGGTTTCTTTTTCTACGTCATAAACCACCACATCAGACTTATTATCAAATACTTCTATCGTATTGATATCATTCAGATGAAAAGACTGCTGAGTATTGTTCACAGAAAAAGCCACATACTTTCCGGAAGGATGCGATGAAGGGTACACCAAAGGAGACAGCGTCTTATTGGTCTTGGTATTCAATTTTTCGACTTTTCCGTCAAGAATCACCATCGTACCGGGAGATACGGCCCGCATATGAAACAGCATCCTGTCGGGATCCTGCATGCAAAAAGAATGACAATTCACACAATTATGATCTGTCATCTTATTTTCATACAGTGGAGTCTCACGGTAGGACTCAAGATTCCGCTGATAAATTCCCAGATCATTCCATTGGGCATAACCGGGTTCAATCAGACGATAGACGAGATAAGGATTAATAGATTCTTTCGCAACAAAAATGCTGAAAGGATCATAAGATTTCCATCCTTCCGGTTCTTTCAGTCTTACTGTCACAGAAATAGCCCCTCCTGTGGACTTCTCCAGCAAAGCGCGCCAACGCCTCAAAGGAATTCTAATCTGCCCGTTCCTTTCTTTTACCACCAGAGAATCTCCGGAACCGGAAAACAAAACAAACGCCGAAGAATGGGGATTCTCCACTTTGAAATTCAGGGGAGCAATATTGGGAGGTACTGTAACCCCGATGTAATCGGGAAAGATTTCCGGATAATTACTCCGGGATGCGCCTTCAGGGGTATTCCGGGTACACGACCACCCCAAAAGACACAACAGGACACATAATGCCCAGGATTTATAACACATAAGATAGTTAAGTTAAATTTCTGTATACTACAAGTTAAGCTTCTGCTTTTCAAAATTTCTATAACAAATATACATTTATTTTGCCTCTCCTCACAACCATTTTTGATTTCCCGGAGACATAATCCAAAACTTTGTATCTTTGTATTCAATCCTGATTTTTTGTGGTTCGGGGGGAAAGTTTTATCATCCAAAAACAAAAAAAGCTTGTCAAACCTGGGAAAACAGATTCCGGTACGTAGTACTTATGTCAGCACCAAAGAAGAAAGATTTGAGGCAGGGGTGCTTCATTTGCTGGAACAATATGTTCCTGTATATACTCCTGTCCGGTTGGTTTTTTTCAGAAACATTCCGGACAACCAGGAATACCTCCGGCAGCTTGATTTTATCCGAAAAGCCGTAACCCGTCACTTTCCCTGTACCCCCCCGGTGATCACGCTGGTATCACAGACCCCCCTCAGCTTACCGAAAGGTCTGCTCATGGAAATATCCGAAGTCAGAACCGACAAACAAGATCTTATTCAATACAAAAGTTTCGAAAACGAATCTTACATTACCATCTCTCATCCCGGCGGAAAAAATCTTTATATCGGCGGCATCCTCTGCCCTGAAAACACATTGCCTGTAAAAGAACAGACTGACTTTATCTTTCACACCATAGAACAGATCCTCAGCCTCGAATCTATGCCGATACATTCCATTGTCAGACAATGGAACTATATTGAACAGATTACGGGATATGACGGGGATTATCAGCGCTATCAGGCATTTAACGATGGAAGGAGCCTGTTCTACCAACATACCGGCTGGCCCCGGGGATATCCCGCTGCCACGGGCATCGGGACCTCCAGGGGTGGGATTGTAGTGGAGCTTCAGGCCCACCTCCCTGCTGATGCATCTTATCACGATGTGGCCGTGGGAAACTGGCTTCAGGTTCCGGCCTACGAATATTCACGTCAGGTACTGTGCGGAAAAGAAGACGAAGCCATCCGAAAAAAAACAACGCCAAAATTTGAACGGGCCAAAATCATTTTCAGAGGAGAGAACTCCCCTTTCATTTATGTATCGGGTACTGCTGCCATCCGGGAGAAATAAGCCGTGGCAAAGAACCTGTAATACCCCAGACCCAGGCTACCATTGAAAACATTGAAGGATTAATCTGCCGGGGAAACCTTGCTCATTACGGGATTAAAACACTATCAGACGGGCAATGGCAACACATGAGGGTATATATCAAAAAACCGGAATTCTTTGATGATGTACATACCCTGATTCACAATCTTTATCCGGAAATTCCGGTTGCCTACCTGCTGGCAGATATCTGCAGGGACGAATTGCTGGTCGAAATCGAGGGACTTGCCGTTTATTCCGGTTAAAAAACTATTCCGGTTTGTGCATCCATTTCCGCAAACCGGCATCCAGCCCCAGAAGAATCAACGCCAGAATAGCAATATAAAAATAAA
>JAQVSH010000374.1 GCA_028700615.1 Bacteroidales bacterium | reverse complement strand
AACAATTTAAAATCAGAAAATTATTCCAAAGCCATTACGCTTCTGGACAAGATAAAAACCCTACACACCGAATACACCGAATACTCAGACAAACTACTCAAAGAATATTTTTCCAACCAGTCCACATGGGACACATGGGTAAAAGAAACCATCCAGTGGAGTCGGAACCATTCAGGACCCGCCATTATTGTAGATAAAATCGGACATACCTGTATGGTCTATGAAAAAGGAAAACTCATCAAAACCTTTGAAGCAGAATTTGGACGCAACTGGATCGGACAGAAACTCTATCAGGGCGACAAGGCCACTCCTGAAGGAAAATACAGCGTCACAAAGAAACAAAATCTGGGGGCCTCCAAATATCATAAAGCCCTGCTCCTCAATTATCCGAATGCATCCGATATGGCTCGGTTTCAAAAAAATAAGACCAAAGGGATCATTCAAAAAAGAGCAAAAATCGGAGGCCTGATTGAAATTCATGGCGGCGGCGGCACCGGAAACAATTGGACAGAAGGGTGCATTGCCCTGGAAAACGGAAACGTAGATTACCTGTTTTCGCACTGTTCTGTGGGCACCCCGGTCACCATTGTGGGTTCAACACAACCTTTGCAAAAAATACTTAACACAAACGAATAATACATCCCGGATATGTTTGATCTTCGGTCACATAAAAAAAACATTCTCTTAACCATCCTGCTTCTTGCAGAGTCGGGGCTCTTAGTGTTGCTGTTTTTTTCAATGACATTCTTCACAGAACTGCCCTTCACCTTAAAAAACAGTCAAACCACGGCAAATCCTTTTGTTACTTTAAGTGAGAAAGACCTCTCCAAAAAAATCAGCAAAATGAAAACCCAAAACAGCACACTGGAAAAACAAATTAACCGGACTGTTGCTGGTCAGAGTTACTTGGTGGTTAATGTTTCCACCAATAAATTCAGACTGTTTACAAAGGGGGAAATGGTAAGGGAAGGCCTTTGTTCAACGGGGACCAACGTCCTGTTGACCACAGACAATGAAAAGAAAAAATGGTTTTTTTCCACTCCCAAAGGAATGCATACCATTATAGGAAAGACCACTTCACCCGTCTGGATCAAACCGGACTGGGCATTTGTTGAAGAGGGCCTGCCTATTCCACCGGCAAACTCTGACCTTCGCTATGAATACGGAGTGCTGGGAGACTACGCCATGAGTCTGGGACACGGATACCTCATTCACGGCACGCTCTACAAACGATTTTTAGGAATGCCCGCTACCCATGGATGCATAAGACTTGACGACGAAGACCTCGAGGTTGTATACACTACAATGTCTATCGGGAGCAAAGTATTTATATTCTAACCTCACAGAAAATGTACCGTAAAATAATTATCCTTCTCAGTGTTATAGTATCCCTTCTTTTGATTGTAGTCCTCTCTTACAACCTATTCCTCTACGCAGGATCCAGAGCATACGACTTTAACGGATTCCGGATTACCGACAAATCCGAAACAGTCGTTCACCGCAAAGAAGTGAAGGACAGTTCAATCCGCATCAAGGCCCATCTTCTCTCCACCCTCTCCAACAAAAATGCTTTTCTCACCAACCGGGCCAAACTGGCCAAACAGGACTCCATCTACCTTTCATTTCAAATTGCAGACAGTACGCTATCATTAGAAATGAAAGGCGTTGCTCTGTTCACTGCAAAAATCAGCCAGATCAAAATGAGCGGAATATTTAAAGACATTCCCGACTCCGTACTCAACGAATGGTTATCCTCCCCTTTCACGATTAAAAGCAGCCTTTCATCTATACCCAAAGAAGACATTGTTTTCAGAAAAGCGCCCAAAGACACTTTAGAATATATGGCCACCGCAACCACCCCGGAAGCAATATCCTTTGACCCGACCTACTACCGGCTCTCTTTCGACAGAGGACTTGATCTGTATGTCCTTCAGCAAGAAGAAGCCCCCAAAGCAAAAAGACTATTTTTCAGGCAGCTCAACCTTGCCAACCTAAAAACAGCCGCAGACTCGATCCTTTCAGGAGCACTCCCTCCTTTCACTCCCTGGATTAAAATTGAACTCAAACAGGAAGATGCACTGACAATATACAGATCTCTGCCCAACTTCGGACAAATGGCGCTTTCGTTCAAATAAAGGTTCCGTACAAAAAATTTGTAAATCTTGTTAAATTGGGATTTCTGTTAAAGATTATTTTTATATTCGCTAAGAGACTTCTATTATTCATTTAACGAGAGAGAAACCATGAAAAAGTACGAATGCGAAGTGTGCGGATACATCTATGACCCGGAAGAAGGGGATCCCGATAACGGAATCGAACCGGGAACTGCTTTTGAAGATCTCCCAAAAGACTGGGTTTGCCCCGTATGCGGAGAAGGAAAAGAGGTCTTCTCTGAAGTCTGATTTTCAGACAGATACTGAAAGGCTTCAACTTACATTCTATTTTTTGTCATTTTTTTAAACATTTTATCCTGTTAGAAACGTAAACTTTTTAACAGGATTTTTATTTAATTTATTTTGATATATAAATATATGTTTATATATTTGCATAAAATTAATTATTTAATATTCATTAAAAACATCTCCGTGACCACACAAACAGCAAAAACCCAATGTTTCA
>JAQVSH010000373.1 GCA_028700615.1 Bacteroidales bacterium | reverse complement strand
ATGAAAGGCTCCCCCCACAGCCAGCATAACTGCTCTTTTGGCTCCGGCCTCTTTGAGCCGTTCGCAGGCTTCAGTCACTGCCTGCACAGAACCTGAAATTACAATCTGTCCCGGACAGTTGTAATTGGCGGGGACCACCGTCCCTTTGATTTCAGTACAGATTTTTTCTACCACAGCGTCTTCAAGCCCCAGTACAGCAGCCATGGTAGAGGGCTCTTTTTCGCAGGCAACCTGCATGGCCAAAGCTCTTTTATATACCAGTCTGAGCCCGTCTTCAAAGGCGAGCGCTTTATTGGCAACCAGGGCTGAAAATTCTCCGAGGGAATGTCCTGCCACCATATCCGGTCTGAATTTTTCACCCAGCATTTCAGCCAGAATAACGGAATGCAGAAAAATTGCAGGCTGGGTAATCCGGGTCTGTTTCAAATCTTCGTCAGTCCCGGAAAACATAAGGTCAGTGATAGAAAATTCTAATATTTTATTTGCATGGAGAAATCTTTCTTTAGCAATGGAGGAAGATTCATACATATCTTTTCCCATCCCGACAAATTGGGCACCCTGCCCTGGAAATACATAAGCTATTTTCATAGATACAATATTTATGGATAAAAATGAATCAATCAATTCCGGCAAAAATAATCACTTAAAATGTAAGTATCGCACGCATTGCGTTTTTTTGTAGTTTTGCATTCGTTTGTTCACCATTTATCTTATATTATGCAACCTGCTTTACTTGTTCTGGCAGCCGGTATGGGCAGCCGCTACGGAAGTTTAAAACAAATAGACGGTTTAGGCCCTTCGGGAGAGACCATCATTGATTACTCCATTTATGACGCTATCCGTGCAGGATTCGGCAAAGTAGTCATGGTAATCCGCAAAAGTATTGAAACCGATTTTCAGGAAGTTTTTTTTAAGAAATATTCAGGGAAAATAGAAATATCTTATGTCCTTCAGGAAATTGAAAACGTTCCTGAAGGGGCTTTTTACACTCCGGAAAGAATCAAACCCTGGGGAACAGCACATGCTGTATTGATGGCGGCTGATGTTATAAAAGAGCCTTTTGCTGTAATTAACGGGGATGATTTTTATGGAGCCGATGCTTACGTGAGTATGGCCAAATATCTCTCTGCCATACAGGATAATGCTTCGACCGCATACAGCATGGTCGGATATCCGGTAGGAAACACCCTGTCTGATTATGGGACTGTGTCCCGTGGGATCTGTCAGTTGGGTTTGCATCAATTATTAACCGATGTGGTCGAAAGAACTTCTATTCAACGTCTTGGAACTCAAATTATCTATAAGGATGAGCAGGATCAGGCACGGCCTATTCCCGGCGATGCGGTGGTATCTATGAATTTTTGGGGATTTACCCCTTCTTTTTTCCCCCGGCTGAAAGATCTTTTTGTTGATTTTCTGAAGGAAAGCGGACATCTTCCCAAATCGGAATTTTATATTCCTTTTGCGGTCAATAAATTGCTCAAATCCGGACAAGCCTCTGTAAAAGTTTTAAATACTTCGGCTGAATGGTTTGGTGTTACCTATAAAGAAGACCGTCCTTTGGTTGTAAACAGATTTAAAGAACTCGCAGAAACCGGGAAATATCCGACTCCCTTATTTTAACACATTTTCCGGGAATGGTTTGTCTCAAAGTGAAGAAATTTGATATCAGGAATCTGGGAACAGACGGGACTGTCATTGCGGAGAAGCTCATAACAGAAGTAAATCCTGTGGAGTTATCCCCTCTTTGGGAGAAGACGCCTTCCTTTCGAAAGGTCCGATTCAGAATGGCCTGTTCAGATACAGATCTTTTTGTCTATTTTGAAGTATCGGAACCTTCTGTGAAAGCTGAATTCCGGAAAGACGGAGACCCGGTATGGAACGATTCTTGCGTGGAATTGTTTATACAATCCGGTGTGGACAGGGACAAATATCATAACTTTGAGTTCAATGCGATCGGAGCCTGTTTATCGGGCTTTGGTGCCGGCAGAAAAGAAAGGAAAGCGCTTAGCCCTGAATTATATCGGAAGATTCTCAGGTTTCCGGGGCTGGAGACAGAATCTTTTAAAGAAACGGAAATGAAAAAGCCGTGGAATCTTATGATTGACATTCCTTTTTCGGTTATGGGAGGGGCTGAGGCCTGTTCAGAAAAAAAACTGAGAGGGAATATCTATAAATGCGGAAATGGGATGAAATCTCCGCATTATATGTCGTGGTCTCCGGTTTTAACGGATTCTCCTGATTTTCATTGTCCGGAGTTTTTCGGTACCTTTGAATTCCCGGTATTGAAGTTTAAAGATTGAAATGAAGTGGGAAGAATTTTATCTATAGATTATGGCCGTAAGAGAACGGGTTTAGCGGTAACCGACCCTCTGAAGATCATTGCAACCGGTCTGACTACCATTCCTTCCCATCAGGTCATGGACTGGATCAGGGCTTATCTTTCCAGAGAAACCGTTGAAACCATTGTGGTCGGTTATCCTTTGGGTACAGACGGACTGTCTTCCGAAACGGCCCGTATTTATGTGGACCCTTTTGTGAATACCCTGAGAAAAGCTTTTCCTTCTATACCTATTGTTTTGGAAGATGAACGCTACACTTCCAAAATCGCCTTCCAGACTATGATTG
>JAQVSH010000372.1 GCA_028700615.1 Bacteroidales bacterium | reverse complement strand
AGCACGGGCCCTTGAATACTGCGAACGTGAAGTCCCTTCACTGATGCCGAGCATACCGGCGATTTCCCTGTGGGAATACCCCTCGACCGCAAAGAGATTCAATACAGTCCGGTATCCTTCGGGTAATTTCCCGATACAGGACATAATCTCTTCAGACGACATTTTATCCAGCACGGAAGCTTCTTTGTCCGTAAGATTTCCTGCCTGTTCAAGAGATTTCCGGTCCTTCAGATTCCCTTGCTTCCTCAGATATCCCAATGATGTGGTCACAAAAACTCTGCGCATCCATCCTTCAAAAGAACCTTCTCCCCTGAAATCGCCAATTTTGTTAAACACAATCACAAAACCATCGTGCAACAAATCCCGGGCAACGGACCCGTCATTGACATAACGAAAGCATACAGCCAGCATCTTTGCCGCATATTGCTCATAAAGAGCCTGCATGGCTTTCCTGTCTCCCTGACGACAATTGGCTATAAGGGTATCTTCAGACAATCCGTTCAATCATTTATAGTTTACAAGATGCACTCAAGGCAGGAATTGTTGCCTGACTTTCTGAAAAATCACAAAAAACACACCGGAAAGAAACCTTATACAAAGAAACTAATCAGTAAAACCAGCCCAAAACCAAAAAAGGAAATAATGGTTTCCATGATCGACCAGGAACTGAGAGCCTGTTTTTCAGTCAGTCCGAGATACCGGCAAACCAACCAGAATCCGCTGTCATTGACATGCGAAAAAGTAGTAGCCCCGGCAGCAATGGCGATCACCATCAGGGCACAACCTGACGGCGTCATGGAAAAAGCCCCCAGCATAGGGGCCATAATTCCCGCAGAAGTAATCATAGCCACCGTGGCTGATCCCTGGGTAATCCTCACAATCATGGCCAGCAACCAGGCCAACACCAGAGGAGAAAAATGGGCATTGGAGAGGTACTCTGCCAGCATATTTCCGATTCCGCTGTCAATGAGCAGTTGTTTCAAAACTCCCCCGGCTCCGGTAATCAGAATAATCACTCCGGCAGGAGCCAGAGATTTTGTGCTGATATTCAGAATCTCTTCTCTGGAGAAGCCCCTTTTAATGCCTAAAAAATAAATGGCCATCAGGGTCGCAATGGTTAAAGCCAGAAACGGATGACCGATAAACTCCGCTATTTTCACCCACAGCATGTCTTCCATGCCATATGCTTTGGCGACTGCACCCGAAACCGTGTTAGCCACGATAAGAAACAACGGAAGTCCGATCATACAGGCTACCTGCCAGAAAGGAGGAAAACCATGTTTCCCGGGAGCGCTTATTTCCGATTCAGAAGGAGGCAACACATAAATTTTCCGGGAAATATATCTTCCGAAAAGAGGTCCGGCCAATGCAGCAACAGGAAATCCGATCAGAATACCATACAAGATCACATAGCCCATATCTGCCCCCAGAATTTCAGAAACCGCCACGGGGCCGGGGGTCGGAGGAACAAAAGCATGCGTTACCGCCAAACCGGCCAACAAAGGGATTGCATAGGTCAACAGGGATCTTTTAGTCTCACGGGAAAGAGAATACAATACCGGAATCATAATGATAAACCCCACATCCAGAAAAATCGGAATGCCAATAAAAAACCCGGTGAGAGACAAAGCCCAGGGCACTTTTTCTTTACCGAAAGTTTTTATCAAACGATCAGCCAAAGCCTGAGCGCCTCCCGAAGTTTCAAGAATCTGTCCAAAAATAGCCCCGAGACCCACAACTACTGCAACAAAACCCAAGGTCCCCCCCATTCCTTCCGTAATTCCGTCAATAATCCCCTGAAAAGGCATTCCTGCCATCAGCCCCATACAGACAGAAGCAAGAATCAGAGCCAAAAAAGCCTGCATTTTATACCTCAGCACCAAGACCAGAAGCAACGTAACGCTAAAAACGAGCGAAAAGAGAAGAGTCAATTCATTCATACAGGAGATGCTTATAAAACTCTAATGTACAAAAAAACCGGGATTTTATTTCCGGGTTTTGAACCCTGAGGCTAAAGATCCTTCCGGTGCATTCCGGAAAAATATATTACATTTACGATAGCGTTTATTATCAGAAACTAAAACCATCATGATGAAGAACCGAAGGACATTTCTCCGGCAAAGTATGTGCGGAGCCCTGTTGCTGGGGACCTCTTCGTTTGCCGGAATGATTTCAGCCAAAACTTCCGGTATCACGGAGAAAAAAAAGAACAATCTTTTTAAAATAGGGATGGCCGGTTACACTTTTAACCGGTTCAATCTGGACAAGACGCTGGAGATTATGGACAAAATTGATATAAGATATCTCTGCATCAAGGACTTTCACCTCCCCATAAATAGTAACGAAGAACAAATCAGGGCTTTTCATGCAAAATTAGCTGCAAAAAAAATCACAGGCTATGCCGTAGGTCCGATTTATATGAAATCTGAAGCAGAAATAGATCAAGCTTTTGCCTATGCCAAAAGAGTCGGGGTAAAACTGATCGTAGGGGTTCCCAATTATGAACTCTTACCCTATGTAGACAAAAAAGTTAAAGAATATGATTTCCATTATGCAATTCATTTACATGGTCCGGACATAGAACTATACCCCAATGCGGCCGATGTATGGGAGCATACCCAAAATCTGGA
>JAQVSH010000049.1 GCA_028700615.1 Bacteroidales bacterium | reverse complement strand
CGTTGACTTTAGTACCAATAAGTTTGATCAATTGCACAATTATACCAATACCACGCAATTGATGACCAATACCAAGCGATCCAGTATTGCTTATTCCAAAAACTGGACAAACAAACCTTTTCATTTGACCCTCAATGCAAATCACTCTCAGAGCTCTGGTTCCGATCAAATGACCATCATGTTTCCCTCCCTGAATTTTACCGTGGACAGATTCTATCCCTTCCGGCCTAAAAATATTTCCGGAGAGACCAAATGGTATCAGGATATCCAGTTAAGCTATTCTGCACAGATGCAGAACACCCTGAAAGGAAAAGAAACCAAATTATTCTCCGATTCTGCCATCCACCATATGGTCAACGGGTTTAAACATACGATTCCCATCAGTATGAACATCAAGTTGCTCAAGCAAATCAATATTACCCCCACCATGAACTATACCGGGGTGATGTATTTAAACCATCAGGAGAAACGTTTTGACGAGACCTATGTCAACAGTGACGGAACCTTTGGTAAGGTGGTGACAGATACGATTCAGGGAATATCCTATGCCCACGGAGTGACACCCAATCTTTCGATCAGTTATGCGCCTAAATTATATGTCATAGCTCAGGCCAAAAATCCTTTGGCTACCCTGCAAAAAGTTCGTAATGTGATCACTACCTCTGTCGGATTCAGTTATGTTCCTGATGTGAGTTCTATTATGCCTGATTACTACCGCACACTGGAGTACGACCAGGTGGATTCCGAAGGGGTTACCCAACATTTTACGGAGAAATATTCCATTTATGATGGCTATCTGTATGGAACGCCCACTCTGCCCGGAAAAAGCGGTTCTTTTTCATTTTCTTTGAGGGATAATATTGAAGCCAAAATCCGTCCCCGTGCTTTCCGTAAAGACACTATACCCACCGAAGAAAGCGAACTGAAAAAGATAAAATTACTCGAAAACATTGCGTTCAACGCGTCCTACAATCCGTTTGCCGACTCCATGAAACTTTCCAATATTTCATTTTCGGGGAATAATACTTTTATGGATGACAAATTGAATATCACCTTTAATGGAACCTTCAGCCCTTATGCCCTGGATGAAAAGGGAAGAGCTTATAATCAGCTGTTAATCAAGAATGGGGGATTTCTTCGGCTGACCAGTTTTTCTTTGAGTCCTACCTTCCGGATTGACGGAACGATGGGTAAAAAAGATGAATCCGAATCAGAAGATTTGTCTCCGGAAGATGCATCAACCCCCCGGGAAACCCTTGCGGAACAGGCTCCGGTGAATCCTGCCATGCAGGGAGGAGTTCTTCCTTATGATTATTTTTCCATACCCTGGTCTCTTTCTGCCAGTTATGATTTTACCTACAGTAAACAATCCAATACTGCGAATATACTTCAGACCCTCAGGCTGAACGGAGATTTTAGCCTGACTCCGAAATGGAAAATAGCCTTTAGTACTGGTTATGACGTTGAAAGCAAACAAGTTACACATACCAGCTTAACCATTGACAGGGATCTGCACTGTTGGGTTATGTCCCTGAACATATCCCCTTTTGGAGAATATAAATATTATGGATTTCAGATTAATGTGAAGTCCAGTATGCTGAGTGATTTGAAATATCGCAAAAACAAATCACAATATGATAATGTAAGCTTTTAATTACCTTTGAATACTTTCGGAGGTCACTCTGGAGAAATCCGGAAAAGTTCTATTGAGTCTGTAAAATTTTTGATATGAGGAAAGTCATTGAAACAGTAAACGCACCTAAGGCCATCGGGCCTTATAGCCAGGCCGTAGAAGTAAACGGTACCCTCTATATTTCGGGACAGATTCCGATCAATCCGTCCACAGAAACCCTTGTGGAAGGAGGTATCGCGGAACAAACCGAACAGGTGTTGAAAAATATCGGGGCGATTCTGCAGGCTTCCGGATATTCCTACGCACAGGTTGCAAAATGTACCTGTCTGTTGGCCGACATGTCTATGTTCAAAGAAATGAATGAAGTTTACGCGAGATTTTTTACTGAAAACGCGCCTGCAAGGGCTGCTTTCGGGGTGGCAAAACTTCCCATGAATTCACTGATCGAAATTGAAGCCATTGCCGCAAAATGAAAGGAATCATGAAACGGATGTTGCCGGGTTTGTTCCTGCTGACAGGCATTCTTTTGGGAGTTACCGCCTGCTATGATGACTGTGAGGATCCGGTTTACCCTTCTATTGTTGTGGGAACCTATCTTGACGAGGTTTCTGAGACTTCTTTTGCTGGAGATACATTGTGGGTTCACGGACTGAACCGTGATAGCACTATATTGCGGACGTCAGAACTTTATTTGCTTCCTTTTGATCTCTCCGGAGAAGTAACCTCGATTGTGGTTGAACTGAAAGGGCAAAAGGATACCCTGATATTTTATTATCAGACCTGGCTGGAATTCCTTTCTGAAAATTGCGGTTGTGCAACGGCCGGAGTGCTGGACACCGTGATTTCAACACATCATCTTATTCAAAACGTCGAAATTTTAAATGCCGGTATTGGAAAAACCTATAGTTCCGGATTGAAAGTCAATGAAGAAAATATTCGTATTCATTATCTGTCTGAGTCTTTTCCCGGGGAATAGTATCGCCCAGCAACCCGGAAGGCCGGAATCTCCGGCTCCCGCTATCAGGTCCAATCCTGCGGAGGCGGATACTGTGGATTTTAATTATCTCGATACCATTCCGGTATATGTCCGCATGAAGGGCCTGCGGTTAGGTTTGGATGTTTCCAGACTGGCCAATTCTTTTATGGATAACGGTCAGTCCGGCCTTTCTGCTTCTGTGGATTTTGAATACAAGGACAATATGTACCTTGTTGCCGAATTAGGATATACCCGATATGAACTGGAGAAGACGGATCCCTCCTTAAGCTATCTGTACAGTGCTTCAGGGCCTTTTCTTAAACTCGGATTTGATTATAATCTGGGAAAAGCTTCCAATCCTTATCACAAAGACATGGTGTTTATCGGTATGAGGCTTGCAGGATCTTCTTATTCGCATGAAATCAACCAGGTCGTGATGCGTGAAGGATACTGGGATTCCGAAATAACCGGAAATATTCCTTCCCGTTCAGAAAGTGCTCTTTGGACTGAAGTGGTTTTTGGGGCAAAGGCCGAACTATTTAAAAACTTTTTTATCGGAACCTCTATTGCAGGACGTTTCAAATTGTACGGATCTAAGAGCGATATGCTGGGCTCTCAGCATATTCCGGGTTATGGCAAAGGGTACAAGGGTTTCAATTTCAGCGCCGCCGTTTCTTTATATTATACACTCCCTATCTGGAAGCAACACAAAACTTTTTTGAAAGACGTGGAACAATAATATTTAATGACTGCGTATGAAGATATTAGTGACAGGTACAGCGGGTTTTATTGGTTTTCATCTGGTTCGGAGATTACTTTCGGAAGGTGATGAAGTCATGGGGCTGGATAGTATCAATGCTTATTATGATATCCGCCTGAAACATGAAAGACTCCGGCAGACAGGCATTGATCCCGCAGAAATTCAATATGGGATTCCGGTTCAGAGTAAACTATTCCCCGCTTACCGTTTTGTTCAGCTGGGACTTGAAGACAAGGAAAAAATCCAGGACCTTTTTGCTACAGAAAAGTTTGATGCCGTCTGTAATCTGGCGGCCCAGGCCGGAGTCCGTTATTCTCTGACGCATCCCGATACTTACATCCAGAGCAATATTTATGGTTTTCTGAATTTTTTGGAAGCTTGCAGGGCATACCCCGTGAAGCATCTGGTCTATGCAAGTTCAAGCAGTGTGTATGGACTGAATCAGAAAGTCCCTTTTAAAACCACCGATGCTGTAGATCATCCGGTAAGTCTGTATGCTGCCACCAAGAAATCCAATGAAATGATGGCTCACTCATACAGCCACCTTTTCAACATACCTACCACAGGACTTCGATTTTTTACGGTATACGGAGAGTGGGGGAGACCGGATATGGCCCTTTTCCTGTTTACGGAAGCTATGCTCAAAGGGAAACCCATACAACTCTTCAATCAGGGCAATATGGTCAGAGATTTTACCTATGTGGGTGATATTGTCGAAGGCATCAGCCGGATTATCAGAAAACCTGCAGCCCCTGATTCTCGCTGGGACGGATTGCATCCGGACCCGTCTTCTTCCTCTGCGCCCTATAAAATCTACAATATTGGAAATTCAACGCCCACTCCGTTAATGGATTATGTAAAAGCGTTGGAAAAAGCCCTGGGAATAGAGGCCGTAAAAGAATATTTGCCCATGCAGGCAGGAGATGTTCCTTTGACCCATTCCGATGTTTCCGGGTTAGAGAAAGATTTTGATTACCATCCCTATACTCCTATAGAAGAGGGAGTGGCCAGGTTTGTTCAATGGTATCGTTCCTTTTACAAGGAATCATAAGGTCATTTAAGTAGCGAGTCATCCGAAGGGATCAGGCATTATCATCCGGAGGCATCAGGCAGCGGATTTACGCTTCGGGTCGGCTCAACTCGCTTCATTCGCAGAAAACGAGAACACTCCTCTTTATAGTCAGTGCTCCGCACTGCCTAACATCGTCGAACAGCTCTCGTTTTCTAAGCTCAGGAGCTTCGTTTCGCTGTTTCGCCCCTTGCGAACAAATCCTTTTGCCTGATCCCTCCGGATTCCAAACACTGTGCATCACGCCATGCCTGCATCAACACTGGACCTCTGTGCCAGACATCGACACTGTGCATAGCAACGTGGCGTCGACTATGCCTGGGTTCTGTCTACCGATCTGATAATCAGGATAGGTTATTTTAAATCCACATCGTTGAAAAAAACACTGTGCCTGATAATCAATCCATTGGACAGAACCCAGGCACAGTCAATGCTGAACACATTGGACAGAACCGAGGCACACTCAGGAGCCGTTGTCTGACAGAACCGAGGTGCAGTTTTTTCATCGGTTTTTTTATTTATAAAATGCGTATATTTGATTTATAAAAAAAGATTCATAGAGGAGGTCATTAAAAAATTAAAATCTTTATATATAACTCCCATGAAGATTAACACCAATCCCTCCTCACGCGTATTGATTTGCATAGCCATATTCTTTTTATTGGTTTCTTGCGATCATTATAACTCTGAAAAAGAATTTAATAACACCTATCTGATTAAAGGAAAAGATCTGAATATTTCAAACAAAATAAAACGGCCTATTTCATTTAAAATCATAGACAATTATTTAATATTCAAGGATAATCAGAAAGGGAAAGAACTTACCATATTTGATCTTAACGATTTCTCAAAACAATATTATCTGGGAAAAACCGGAGAAGGTCCAGGAGAAATCATTAATGCCGGGCCTTTGTCCTCCGGAAAACACTCTTTTTATCTCTTTGATTACGGGAAAAGAATACTCTCAAAATTTTTAACAGACAGCCTTGACAGAGAAGATTATAAAGGGGAAGAAATATTTAAAAACAATGAGTATACATATACTGATGTAGCCCTGATCAATGACACATGTTATCTCGCAGTAGGTGTGTTTCCTGATTTTCGTTTCCGACTCATTGACTCTCATGGAAATGTTTTCTTAAAAGATATAGAATACCCCATAGAAAATACTGAGAAAAAACTATTTCATATTCGTGGAATGGCTTATCTGTCAATCATTCGCGCACATCCAAAACAGCCACGTTTTGCGGCAGCAGATCGGTATGGAGGCTCTCTCTCGGTATATAATATTGATTTTCAGAGTTTTTCTATTTCAAAAATAAATGGCTTTGATTTATTTTTTCCGCAATTCGAAACCTATAATTATAACGGAACACCCAATTTTAAACCGAATGAATCTACACGATGGGGATACCTTTCTCTATCAGTTACTGATGAACGCATCTATGCTTTATATTCCGGAAAAAATCAAAAGAAAGGGATTTCATACCAACAAGGAAACATTATTCATGTTTTCAATTGGGAAGGGAATCCGTTATATCGTCTTACATTAGATAAAGAAGTCCGCCATATTGATGTGGACTCTTCCCGAAAAACCTTATATGCATTATATGAAAACAACATAGGTGATTTTGAAGTCGCACAATACGCTTTGCCAGACAAATTAAACCAATCTCTCCCGCTTAACACCTTATTATGAAACAACTTATAAAGTTAAATTTCATCACTTTCCTGATTTATACAATCACAGCATGTTCTCCTAAAAATAGTTTATATGACCATTTTAACCGGGAAGAAATATTAACAGCAAACATCATTGACACGATTCGGGATCCTCTTGTTATAAGTGGTATGTCTGTACTGGATACTTTCCTGATTTTTCAAACCACTAAGATGTCTCATAATTTTCAGGTATATAGTTTAGCTGGAAAATTTCTAAACAAATTACTTCCATATGGTGCAGGACCGGATGAATCGTTATGGGCTAATATCGTCAATACTTATGATCAGTTAATAGTCCTTGATGTAAACCGACATGAAGTAATAGAAATCCCCCAAAGCCAGATTTTAGAAACACATCCTAAAATCAGCAAAATAAAGATGTCCATTGGAGACGGTTTTCTCTTTGGTATAGCATTCAGTCCGATGTCCAATGGTCGCTATTTATTTCATGGGGTAAGTAAAGATAAACAACCTTTTGCTATGACAGATTCTTTATTTCAGATCAATCAATTTTTTGGTGAGCTTGATTTAAAAGATAATGCGGAAATATCCGATAGGATAATACGTTTGGTTACGCAAGGAGAAATTAAAACAAATCCTGACGGAGATTATTTTGTTTTTGCTTCTTCTTCGGGAAATGTTATTAAGTTTTATGATTGTACAAATTATAGTGTTTCGAAGCAAACAAACGCATATGTATATGATCTGCCAATTATAGAAAGTAAAGAAACTTCGGCTTCAGCTTCTGTTCATATAAAAGAAGGCTCTGTTGTTGGAACCATTGGTATGACAGCAAGTGATAGCCATTATTTTCTTTTACATGTGAATAAATCATGGGAAGAAAACATAAGGGAAAGGACAAGCGATGTAGTCCTTGTTTTTGATAAACAAGGTAATCCGATCAAAAAATTAGTATTAGACATGAAAGTAAATTGGATCGCCTATTCAAAAATAGATCATTCCATTTACGCATTAAAAAAAGATAATGAAGACAATGAGGTTTTGTTGCAATATAAACCGGGATTATAAACAGCTCAACTCTTTTAGTCATTTGTTATGAGGTTTGTATATATACTGACTGTCATTATACTGACTGTAATCATTCTATTATATGGCTGCAATCAACCTGCAGGAGAGGGGGAAAAGTATGTAGACAAATTCCCAGGAGAAATTAATTTGGAATTCAAGGAGTTCCAAACTCCGCCTGTTTTGTTTTATATCAGTGATATGATTGTATTAGATGATGTCATGGTTGCCCTGGATATGAAAACAGATACATTCTTTCACATTTTTGAGCTACCCTCTTTAGATTATTGCGGAGGAAGCACGATTCATGGTAACGGTCCCGATGATGAGATATCTATTTCTCCGTTTATCGGGAGAGTTGATGCTCATTCTTTTTACTATCGTTCTGAAAATCATTTAAAAATTGCCAGTTACAATAAAGCAACAAAAAAAATTGTAATCAAAAGTCAACATGCATTACCTCCTGATTTTTTGAATATTTTTATGATGAATGGAAATGTATACGGGTATAACATTTTTCCAATACCCACAAATAGAGAGTACCTTGGATTTAATCTTGCATCAAAAGAAACTTTTGATTTTGGACACGATTTTCCATCCATTCACATTCCTGTCCCTACCACAAAACTTAATATGATATTTACCAGAATAATGGCCGGAAAGCCGGATGGAAGCCGTTTTGCCGCACTCTACGATAGAATTCCGCTTTTACGAATTCAGGATCAAAATGGCAAATTAGTACGCGATGTTTGGTATCGCAATAAACAGAGATCTCTGTCTGTATATATGCAAGATCAGCCCAACCCGTCCGATCTCATGAATACTACCTTAAACTACCAGAGAATCTATACAACAGATAAATATATATATGGTTTGTATTCAGGAAAAACGCGGGAAGAGATGAAACAAATTGACGATTATGGTTTTGAAATTCATGTTTGGGATTGGGATGGACAACCTGTCGTCAGATATATTTTAAATCAACCGGTAAATAGTTTTACAGTGTCTCCGGATGATTCATATATTATATGTTCATCCTTTGAGCATTACGACAAATTATACAAGACGGAAATATTTCCTGATTACCAGTAAAACATCGTTCCGTCCATCTTCCGGTTGATGGGCAGGGAGGCGGGGGAGTACGGGTATTTTGAAGCTTTTTCTTCGTCAATGTCCACGCCGATGCCGGGGGTGTTGTCAATGGTGAGGAATCCATCCTCAAATTGGTAGTTTATCCTGAAGACTTCCTGGACAATTTCCTGATGGGGCATGTATTCCTGCAGTCCGAAATTATTGATGGCTTTGTTGAAATGAATGGCTGCGGCGAGATTGACGGGGGAGAGGTCAGTGGCTCCGTGGAATCCAGTCTGGATATGATAAACAGAGGCAAAATCAGCCACTTTTTTGACGTGGGTGATTCCTCCCCCGTGCACCAGAGGCATGCGGATATAATCGATCAATTGTTCTGTAATCAGCGTGGTGTAATCATATACTGAATTAAAAACTTCTCCGATAGCAATCGGGGTGCTCGATTGTTTCCGGATCATTCTCAGTCCTTCCTGCAGTTCTCCGGTGACCGGGTCTTCCAGCCAGAACAGATGAAAAGGTTCCAGTTCTTTGGCCAGACGGGTGGCTTCTACCGGGGTACAACGGTGATGAACATCGTGCAGGAGATGCAGGTCGTTTCCGAAGACTTCACGGACTTTCTCAAACAACCGGGGTACAAAATTCAGATATTTAGAAGTATCCCAGCATTCTTCGTGGGGAATGCCGGGATGGGCGGGCTCGTAAAAGGCGGCGCCTTTGGCTACTCCGTACGTATCGGGTTGTCCGGGAATTCCGGACTGAACTCTGATGGCTTTGAATCCTTTTTCTTTTTCCTGAGCCACGCTTTCAATGGCCTCTTCCAGACTTTTTCCGTTGGCATGGGCATACACCATGACCTTTTCTCTGCTTTCTCCCCCCAGAAGGTTGTACAGGGGAGTATTCAGCATCTTCCCTTTGATATCCCAGAGAGCCATGTCAATGGCCGAGATGGCCGACATCGTGACGGAGCCTCTTTTCCAATAGGCCCCTCTGTAAAAATAATGCCAGAGGTCTTCGGTATTGCGGGGGTCTTTTCCTATCAGGGCCGGAATGCAAAAGTTTT
The DNA here is from genome assembly GCA_028700615.1 of Bacteroidales bacterium. Classification (GTDB taxonomy): domain Bacteria; phylum Bacteroidota; class Bacteroidia; order Bacteroidales; family UBA4181; genus JAQVSH01. The sequence goes on along the minus strand of JAQVSH010000049.1, from coordinate 1,257 downwards.
CCAGGTAAGAAGCCACGGCCGGTTCCATCCCGTTGAGGGTAGCATCACCCAATCCGTAGATTCCCTGATCGGTATATATTTTCAAGGTGACAAAATTCCTTCCGGGGCAGGTCACAATCACTTTAGCGTCCGTAATTTTCATCTGTCTATAATTTGTTCTTCAATGGTCAGATGGAACTCCATGTTGCTGAAAATCATCATCATATTCTTGAGCGTTGTAAAGCAACATGTTCGGTTCATCTGCGTATAATTTGTTCTTCAATGGTCAGATAAATATTTATTAAAATCCGATAGAATTTCCTCCGTCTACCGGTAAAATAACGCCGGTGATGAAAGAAGAGGATTCCGAAGCCAGAAAATAAACGGCGTCCGCCACTTCTGCGGGAGTTCCCAGTCTTCCCATCGGGGTTCTGCTGAACACTTTTCTTTGGCGTTCGGGATCATTTTTCAAAGCTCCGGAGGACATCTCCGTTTGAATGAAACCAGGAGCAACGCAGTTCACCCTGATGCCTATCGGAGACAGTTCTACCGCCATGGCGCGGGTCATCCCCTCAACGGCCGATTTGGCCGCGGTGTAGGCAATCACATAGGGAAGGCCGTACTGAGAGGCCATCGAGCTGATATTGATAATGTTTCCGCTTTTGCGGGTCGACATAACCTTTGCCACTTCACGGCTCATGGAGAATACGGCGTTTTGATTGGTCATCACTACCTTTTGAAACTCTTCATCGGAAACCTCCATCAGGGGTTTCTTCAGGTGGATTCCGGCATTGTTGACCAGAATATCAATTTTCCCGTATTCTTTTTCGATGGATGAAACCAAACCGGGCAGGCCGCTCAGACCGGTAAGATCAAAACTCACTCCGAAAGCCAAAGGGCCTAAGAGATCAGATGCTTTTTGCAGTTTATCCTTATCCCGGCCAATCAGGATGCACCGGATCTGTTCTTTGACAAATTTTTCAGCAATTGCCAATCCGATTCCGGAGCCACCTCCGGTAATCACTGCTGTTTTCATTTTCTGATGATTCATTTGTATCAATTTATCTTTTTATATGATGACGACGCTCATTTATCCCCCTGTTTATTGAATCCCGGCAGTGTGAAAACTTCGCGTATTCTTTACCCGGGTATCCTTTTAGTTTCCGGGAACATAATAAAAACGCTGATTTTTATAATAATCCAAACTGTGTTCCGGTTTTTCAAGACCTTCCGGAACCGGTCTTTTTGAAAATTGCTGGAAATAGGCGATGCAGGCAT
>JAQVSH010000048.1 GCA_028700615.1 Bacteroidales bacterium | reverse complement strand
GGGAACTATTATATTGACGGATTGGCTATCAGGGAAAGGACCCGTAATGAACTATCCACGATTCGTAACCGTAAAATTGGATTTGTTTTTCAGTCCTATAATCTTCTCCCAAGAACTACGGCACTGGAAAATGTAGAACTTCCTTTGTTGTACAATCCTTCCTTTAGCATGAAACAACGTAAGGAAATGGCTACAGAGGCACTTGCCATGGTGGGACTTGAAAAGAGAATGGATCATATGCCTAATCAGCTTTCCGGAGGTCAGCAACAGAGGGTGGCTATTGCAAGAGCCCTGGTCAATGATCCGGTGATTTTACTGGCGGATGAGGCTACGGGCAATCTGGATACCCGTACATCCTACGAAATCATGAGCCTGTTTCAGGAATTGCATGAAAAAGGTAAGACCATCGTTTTTGTTACCCATGAAAATGATATTGCCATGTTTACGAACCGTACGATTATGCTTCGGGACGGTATGATTCTCCAGGATCATCCGGTCACTCCAAAATCTGCACGGATGATGCTGGAAAGTTTACCTGTAGAGGTTGATGAATAAAATCACACATAAAACCCAAGAGTCATGAATATCTTAAATTTAATCAGTATATCCTACAGAGCGCTGATGAGAAATAAAACCCGTGCGCTGCTTACCATGCTGGGTATTGTGATTGGTATCGCTTCTGTTATTACCATGGTTAGTGTGGGACAGAGTTCCAGTTCTAATATTCGTAATGAAATTTCTTCCACCGGCTCGAATATGATTTTTATATCTCCGGGAAATATGGAGTCAGGAGGTGTAAATATGGGATTTGCCGATGCAAAATCGCTTACCAAAGAGGATGTCTCTGCTTTGAAAGAGAAGGCTGCCTATCTGGACGGAGTCTCTGCTGCCGTGTCTTCAAGCGGACAATTGGTAAATGGTTCTAATAACTGGCCCAGTACGCTTCAGGGCATTGATGTGGATTATTTCAAAATCAGGAAACTTGAATTGGCAGAAGGAACTCAATTTTCGGAGCAGGATGTCGAAAATTCTAAAAAAATCTGTATTGTTGGCAAAACGGTGGTCAAAAATTTATTTCCGGATGGATCTTCACCCATAGGCAAAACTATACGTTATAATAAAATCCCATTTAAAATAGTCGGAGTACTTGAAGAAAAGGGCCAAAATCAAATGGGGCAGGATCAGGATGATGTGGTATATGCTCCTTATACTACCGTTCAGAAACGGATATTGGCCATTACGCATGTGCAAACTATTTACGCTTCGGCTATAACCGAAGAGCAAACAGATCAGGCTGTTGCCGAAATTAGTAAAATTCTTAAGGCCACTCATAAACTGAAACCTACGGATCCGGAAGACTACACAGTGCGTACCCAGGCCGAAATGTTGACTATGATCAGTTCGGTGACTTCTATGCTGACGATGTTGCTGGCGGCAGTTGCTTCTATTTCATTGATTGTCGGAGGCATTGGAATTATGAACATTATGTATGTGACGGTCACTGAAAGAACAAAAGAAATAGGTCTCCGTATGTCTATCGGAGCTCATAACAGGCATATTTTGCTTCAGTTTCTGTCAGAATCTATTATTCTCAGCCTTATTGGTGGAATTATAGGAGTACTGCTGGGTTTATTGGCCTCTTATATTATTTCTTCTGTTTTGGCATGGCCCTGGGTCATTGATGAGTTCTCTATTGTCGGGTCATTTCTGGTCTGTGCGCTTACAGGAATCTTTTTCGGATGGTATCCCGCCAAAAAGGCGGCGGCACTTGATCCTATCAATGCACTTCGTTACGAATAAATATTTTTTAAATATATGATATACAATAATATAATAGATACTATCGAAACGAACATTGTATAAAGTAATTGATTACTTTTGTCAGAGATGCCAACCATTATGAATTCTGCAAAGCGATACAATCATGGAATAGCCGTCATTGTGGCGGCTGTTCTTAGTATTTTACTGAATTTTTATCAGATGTTTTATGTCTTTGGCGGAAGTAATATGTTTCGCCGTCCCGGAGGTCCTCCCATTCAATGGATGGATCAACCAATACTGGATGTCTGTCTTCATTTGTTCTTTACCTTTCTTATTGCGTATTTGCTGTTTCTGTTGAATTTCAGATTGTTGAAATATAAAGTAAAGGGCAATCTGATGATAAGAATTATAGCTACCATTGTCAGTGTAATTATTCTGACTTTTCTTTTTGCTCATATTCACATTGCCATTTTAAAACTGGAATCATACATGAAAATGGGTTGGATAGGAGCCTATTCCAGCAGGGATTTGCTGGTTACCCTGGTGGTTTTGTTTTCTACCCAGATTTTGTCTCTTAACAATCAGCGACAGGCAAGCATGTTGGAAATTCAGCGACTGGCGGCGGAGAATATAAGATCCAGGTACAGCGCTCTCAAAATGCAGGTAAATCCTCATTTTTTGTTTAATTCATTGAATACGCTGAATGCTTTGATTAGTAGTGATCCGGGAAAATCTCAGGAGTATGTTCAGCAACTTTCTTCCGTTTTGAGACATTCTCTTCAAAATACAGACCAGACTACGCTGGAAGAAGAGCTTCGATTTACCGAGTCATTCTGTTATTTAATGAAAATTCGTTACGGAGAATCACTCATTTTTAGTTTTTCTATTGATCCCCGATATAATTCTTGTTTGGTTTTACCTCTTTGTTTGCAATTGCTTATTGAAAATTCCATCAAGCACAATGTGATTACCAGCAAACAACCGCTTACGATCATTGTGCATACCCATACTCCCGGTTTTATAACTGTTTCCAACCGTATTCAACTGAAAAAAGAAAAAGAGGAAGGGGAGGGTATCGGTTTGGTAAATCTCATGGAGAGATACCGTCTGATGATGCGTAAGGAAATAGAAATTCTCAATACGGCCGATTTTTTTACAGTAAAAATTCCCTTGCAATATACCGAAATTAAAGCAGAGTGAAGATGAAGGCGTTAATCATTGAAGATGAAATGGCTGCTTCAAATGCTCTCAAATCGCTTATTTTTGAGGTGAGTCCGGATATCGAGATTATAGCTCAGCTTCAGAGTATAGATGAAAGCATAGAGTGGTTTTCTACACATACTAATCCGGATCTGGCTTTTATGGATATTCATCTTGCGGATGGATCTTCTTTTTCGATTTTTGAGTCGGTGGAAGTCCATTGTCCGGTTATTTTTACGACTGCATATGATGAGTATGCACTGAAAGCTTTTGAGGTAAACAGCATTGGGTATTTACTCAAACCCATCGATAAACAAAAGTTGTTAAAAGTCATTCAAAAATACAGGGAATTTATTCCTGCCATGAACCGGGATGTTTTATCGGAACTCATGCTTTCTCTGAAGAAACCTTTATCTCCATACAAGACTCATTTTTTGATTCCTAAAAAGGATAAACTGATTCCTTTGCAGGTGGAAAATATTGCTTTTGTTTTCACTGAAAATAAAATTGTAAAGGCCTATACTTTCAGTGGAGATTTTTTTATTCTTAATTATACATTGGAAGAACTGTCGGATATGTTAAACCCGGTATTGTTTTTCAGGGCAAACAGACAGTTCCTGGTGTCACATAAAGCTATTAAGGATATTTCTCTCTGGTTTAACAGTAAATTGTCTGTTAATCTTGTCCAGCCCGTTCCGGAAAAAATACTTATCAGTAAAGCAAGGGTTCCGGAATTCAAGGCTTGGTATATGGAGAAAAAATAAAAAATGGAATACGTTTTTATTCCGTTGCATGCATCCAGTCAAAAATTATTCTGAGTGCTTTTTCCCTGACACTTTTCCTGGACAGAATCACATCGTGCAGGGCTCCTTCTATTTTTTGACAAGTGACATGATCTCCCAAGCAGGGTGCATATTTTTCAATATGTTCTACATTTAGAATGGTATCCTTGCGGGATGCGTCTTTTATCCACCTCGTGGACCTGAGACTTGCATCCGAACTCAGACATAATACAGGCTGCGGCAGATGAAGCCCTTTGTGGATTTTTTTCTGTCCGGATCGGATGGCTCTTATCCAGGCGAAGAACATGGGTATTTTCCCCATCGGTTTCCATTCTTTATTGAAATGCCATTCCCCCCTGGCACTCCGGTGAAGGCTTTGCGTGTAGAGAGGAAAGGCCGGCAATCTGACAAATACATCAGGCAAAATTTTCCCTATCATAGATAAAAAGGGAATACCCAGATGTAAAGAGACAGGGTCGAGGTTAAACTCAAAAAAAGGGCTGTTCAACACGAGTCGTGCAATAGCATTTTTCTTCTCTCCTTCAGCAGTATATATCACTGCAATGAGTCCTCCAGTGGAATGCCCCATCAGGGTAATATCGCGGATTCCGTCTTGTTCCATTTGCCGGAGGCTTTGACTGATTTCCGGAAAGTATTCATTCAGATTTTTACAATAGTTGAATTTTTGATGGGGTAGTCTGGATCGTCCGCATTTTCTGAGTTCTAATGCGTAGAATCTTATTTCTTCCAGATGAGAGGCTGCCGCAAGGTGTTCCTGAAAAAAATAATCCGCAAAACCATGAAGGTATAAAATGGCCTTTTCTGAAGATTCTGCCCCCTTTGTTTTAATCAGTGTGGCAATCACTTTCCCTTCGTAATCATCAGGAAAAGTAAAAGTTATTTTTTCTGTTTTCAATTTGAGCGTTCAGTATAGATGGATCGATGAAAATAATATTATCTGACACAAAGTTAATTTTTCTGATTATCAAAAAAAAAGTGCAAGTTTGCGGCGAAAAACACATAAACCCCCTTTATATTTTTATTGTGTACTTATCTACCGCTTATTTTCCTCCTGTTTCGTGGTTTGCTGCTTATGTTTATGCGCATGAGGTTGTGATTGAGGATGCGGAACACTATCTCAAACAAACCTACCGGAACCGATGCAGAATATACAGTGCCGGAGGCCCGATGGATTTATCCGTTCCTGTGGTTCATCGTTCGGAAAGCAGAAACATACGCTCTGTTGAGATTTCTTATACTTCTGACTGGCAGAAACAACATGCGAGGGCCCTTGAGTCAGCTTACCGCAGATCACCTTTTTATGAATTCTATCTGGATGATTTGCAATGGGTTTTTACCTCGCGGGAAAAATATCTTTTTGATTTGAATGAAAAAATCATCCAAAGATTAGTGGATATTATCGGCTTACCTTCGCACTGGAAATTTTCCGGAGAGTACCATCCTCCCGTTACAGAAGAGAAAACAGACCTGCGTTATGCAATTCATCCAAAGTCCCGGTGTGCAGTTCCTGTTCCGGGGTATGAAGCACCGGTATACACACAGGTTTTTGAGGAAAGTCATGGTTTTTATCCTGATCTTTCCATCCTTGATTTACTCTTTCACTGTGGGCCCGATACGGCGACTGTCCTTCGATCTTCGATCCATCCAGGTTCTGGCGAATTCTTTTGAAATATAGTTTTCGTACTGCATACAGACTTCCGTGGCAAAATCAACTCCGGTAAGGGCGATTTCATCCCATTGGGAAGCAGTTATCTTTGTCAGGTTTTCAACCGTAATATCTTGCTCAAGCAGTGAATATACCACTCCTGCGTTGAAAGTGTCCCCGGCACCAATGGTGCTGACAGGATTTATCTTACGGGACGGGACAAAACCTTTTTCAGCCGAATGAATCCAGGTAACTCCATTATGACTGGAGGTATATATCAGTTGATGACATTGATCCGATATACTCTTAAAAGCTTCGTCCGGGGTTTTGGCTCCGAAAATATGATAAAAATCCTCATCCGATCCTCTGACAATATCTGCCAGTGCAATATTTTCCAGCATATAAGGACGGAAAGTTTCTAACTGATCTTTGTGGGATAATCTGAAATTAGGATCATAGACCAGCAGCGCTCCCTGTGATTTTGCAAATTTCAGTATTTCAAGAACAGGTTTCCGGAGTATGGGCGAAATGGCAAAAAATGATCCGAATAACAAAATATCTCCTGCTTGAACATCCGGAAACGGAATGAGCAGATGCTCCTTTGGCATAATTTGATAAAAATTATAACAGGCATTGCTTTTATTGTCCAAAGAGGCGATAGACAAGGTGGTAGCTCCATCTGTATATCTGTATACTCCGGAAATGTCCACTCCGTTTTCATGAAGAAATCCGGACACATAATTGCCCAAAAGGTCATTTCCAAATTCGCTGATAAAATGAACAGGAACTCCCAGTCGGCCTAATGTGACAGAACTGTTTAGGGTGGCCCCTCCCGCAATTCCCCTGATGGGTTGCATTTCTTTGAATATGATGTCGTATACGGTTTCTCCCAGGGTATAAACTTTTCTCTGATTCATCATAGGGCATGGTTTATTTGATGGTTTTCCTCCGGGGTTAAAGTTAACGATTTGTTCCTTCCGCAGATTCAATTTATCTTTGTTTATCACAAAACTCCGGAATTTTTATGAACAGAACCATGCGATGCAACGGACTTCTCTATCTTCTTAAAAGAACCAGGGTGATGGGTATTGTGAATATTACGCCCGATTCATTTTTTGCACAGAGCAGGGTGACTTCCGGGAAGGAGATTCTGAACCGGTGTGAAAAAATGTTGTCTGATGGAGCGGATATTCTCGATATCGGGGCCTGTTCAACGCGTCCCGGGGCAGATCCGGTGTCTTTCGAAGAGGAATACAGAAGATTGTCGGAAGCACTGAAGGTGATCCGTCATGAGTATCCGAGGGTTCTTCTTTCTTTGGATACCTACCGGTCGGAAATAGTCCGGAGAATGACCGATGAATTTGGGATAGGTATAATCAATGACATCTCGGGGGGCAGTCTTGATCCGGATATGTTTTCTGTTGTGGCTGAATTGCAGGTGCCTTACGTGTTGATGCATATGCAGGGGACTCCAAAAACCATGCAGGCCAGTCCTTGTTACGATGATGTGGTGGGAGAGGTGTCCCTTTGGTTTGCACGCAAAACAGCTGAACTTCATGCATTGGGAGTCAGTGATATTATTCTGGATCCCGGTTTTGGATTCGGAAAAAGTCTCGAACACAATTATACGCTATTGGCACATCTGAATGATTTTTCGATTCATGATTTACCTGTTCTAGTCGGCGTATCGCGAAAATCAATGATCCAGAAACTTCTGGGGGTAACAGCCGATCAGGCCCTGAACGGGACTTCAGCGGTTCATATGGCCGCTCTTTTGTCCGGAAGAGTTAATTTTCTTAGGGTACACGATGTGAAAGAAGCCGTCGAATGCATTAAGATAGCAGAAGCGCTGAAAGGAAATTATTCTGAATTCTGATTTTTTCCCTGTGAAATCATCACCACCCCGATCCCTTGTTCTCCATCTATTTTGACAAGGAGAGGTTCCGGAAATCTGATATGTCTCAGAAATTCATTTTCATGAAGTGCTGGTTGATGATCCAGAATATCAAGATGACAAAATTCTCCGTTTTTTCCGGAGTTTATTGAAAAATATCCCACTTTGAAAGCCGTGAGGTTTTGGAAAAAATGGGTTCCCTGACTGGGTTCAATATTGAAGTTTCCTATGCTTGTTTCAACAATGACTCTGGCGGCAGAGATCTGTGACCATTGAACCGGAATTCCCAGCGCCGGATCTGATGACCCCCACCTGCCCGGTCCGATCAAAATATAGTTTCTCTTTTTATTGAGCATTTCTCTGTTGAGAGCATCCACAGATTCGGCTATTTCTCTTGTTTTTAATGAGTCAAAGGACGCCGGCTTAATGTAAACCACATCACAGAGGTCTCCGATGACTCCGTTCCCAAGGGCTTTCCGGGATAGTAAAAGGGCTTCGTCTTCTTTAATTGTTTCGGGATGGACAGAAGTATAGTGGTCGGAATGTAAAATCGGTCTGATCTGAAGCAATTCAAACACGGCCTGGTGCGAAGAACGCGGATTGAAGTCCATGGCAAATTCAATTTCTACCGGATTTCCAAGTTCTTTGGCGCCGATTGTTAACAGATCTCTGAGGACTTCGGCCAATGGAAAACTTTCGTATTGAAGAATATGTGAGAAAGTAATGATTCTTTTCCCTTCAGAAAGAATTCCTTCTTTCAGTGTGTGACTTTCGTAATCCCAGGTAGAGGCCACATAACGAAGGGTTCCGTGATTTTCTGCCGCTTTAACCGGTAGTTTCTGAAGGTTTAGATCTTCATGGGCTCCAGGTACAAAGTCTTTTTTCAGATCTATGGCATAAAAATATTTCTGACTGTTTTGCACAGATATTTTGGGGTCATAAAATGACAAGGCCTTCTTAGGATAAGTCGGTGAGAATTGAAATCCGCTGCCCCCTTCCACGATATATTTTCCCAATCCAAATGCAAGACAGGCTAATCCGTCAGAGGGTTTTTCCGTACCAATAGGGTAGTAGTTAATAGATTTTACTACTCCGGAAATGACCGGATAATAGAAATCTTCATATGTCTGCCCACAGATTTCCTGTACTACAATCCCCATCTTTTCATCCTCAATCACATTGGAAGTGGCTTTCATGTATGATTTGCTGTTTTTATAAAAAACAGAAGCATAGACTGCTTTTATCGCGTCTGAAAGTGCTTTGTGGTTTATGTCGGTGTTTTCCCGGCAGGGAATCATATAGGTGGCGTATATTCCCGCGAAGGGTTCATAGTATGAATCTTCCAGCAAGCTGGAAGACCTTATGGCAACCGGTCTTTCCATGATGGATCCAAGATCCCTCAGATTCATTTCTAATCCGGCAGGAAGATTTGCTTTCAGAAAATGCGCGAGCATTTCTTCATCTTTGATCTCAGAAAGAGCGATCGGGTACAATTGATTATTTTCCATGAACTCATCGAAAAGATCTGTTCCGATCGCCACAGTAATTGGAATGTGAACCGATATTCCAGGGTATTTTTCGTTTAATTTATTTTTTTTTATCAGAGAATCGGCAAAAGCAAGGCCTCTGGCTTTCCCTCCGATAGAACGCTTTCCTATTCTCGAAAAACGAGTGTATTTATTGACTTTATCCGGCTGGTACTGGGCAATAATTCCCTGTCCTAACCGGGATCTGTAGGTGTCAATTCCTTTCATCAGGTATTGACGGATTTCGCGTGTGGAAGAAAAGTCTTCTTTCGATTTTGTCCTAAAAAATTCACCAAGAGAGAATAATCCTCTGGCGTTCAGCCATTTTGAGAAATGATCCCGGGAAACATGATAGTTCAGAGATGGGTCAGGAATAGAAGCCAGTGTTGTGTAAAGGGTAAACAAATCATCCGCTCTGGCAATTTCTTTACCACTTTCCGGATCCCTGAAAATAAAACTTCCGAAACAAAAATACTCAGTAATATAAACTTCCAGTTTTTTTAGTGATTTTTTGTCCGTTTTATTGACAAAACTCACTTGATGCTTCCCGGCAATCTGCTCAAAACTGCCATCCGATGACTGCAAAATAATCGGCATCTGAGGATTTTCATTGCGGACAACCCTGCATATTTCAATTCCCCCCTCTGTTTTTACCGGGCTGTTTTTATCGTATTTAAACCGGACATCGGAAATAATTCCCAGCATGGACGATTTAAATTGCTGATACCACTGAAAGGCTTCTTCATAAGTTTTTGCAAGTAAAACCTTTGGACGCCCCCTCATTCTCATGAGTTTCTGATGTTCATTTAACCCCTCCTTCGTGACCTCTAACGACTGGGTGAAAATCATTTTGTATAAAAAGGAAAGGTAGATAGAAGTATATCTGATCGAGTCTTCAATCAAAAGAATAGTCTGGACCCCGGCCTCTACATCATTGAACACATTCATCTTGTCCTCAATGAGTTTATATATGGCCAGAAGAATATCCGCATTTCCCAGCCAGCAAAACACATAATCAATGGCTGACAAGTCTTCATTTTGCAGTCGGAGCGAAACTTCTCTGGAAAAATTTGTAAGAATGACCACCGGAAGATCCGGGTAAGTTGCTTTAATACGGTGGGAAAGTTTAAAAGAGTCCGCTCCGCTGATATTCAACATCTCAATGACCAGGTCAATTTCTTCTGTTTCCAGGAGACGAAAAGCTTCTTCTTCCGAATCCGCATGATAAAAATTCGGAATGACATGAAGATTAAGCGAAACACATTCGTTATAGATCTGCTCATCAATTCTGCCGTCTTCTTCCAGCAGAAACGCATCGTAATTGCTGCATATCAGTAAAATACCCTGAATCCTCCGCTGCATAAGCTTTTCGAAGGAGGTATCTGTCGGAATCAGGCTGGTCTCTTCAAGAGCAATTCCCGGTATCATATATTTTTTAACGAAGCAATCGTGCCTTCGGGATCAGAGGAGCTGAAAATGGCATTCCCGACCACCATGATGTCAACTCCGGCTGTTTTCAGGGCTTGAAGATTGCCCATTCCGACTCCGCCGTCTACTTCAATTTTTGCCCGGGAGTTTTTCTTTAAAATCAACTCTTTTAAACGACTAATTTTTGAATATGAGTTTTCAATAAATTTTTGTCCTCCGAATCCCGGATTGACAGTCATAATTAAAACTAAATCAAGATCAGAAATAATTTCCTCCAATACTCCGACAGGAGTATGGGGATTGAGCGCTACTCCGCATTGCATGCCGCACTGTTGAATTTGTT
>JAQVSH010000371.1 GCA_028700615.1 Bacteroidales bacterium | reverse complement strand
TCCTTCGAGTTTTATAGCTCCGGCTCCCGTCTCTTTCATCATTCTGATCGCGGAATGTAAAGCTTCCTTCGAATTTCCCTGATAGGTTCCGAAAGGCAGATCGGCCACCACCAAAGCTCTTTCAACTCCTTTTATCACACAACTGGTATGATAAATCATCTGATCCAGTGTGATGGGTAAGGTCGTTTCATTTCCCGCCATAACGTTTGACGCGGAATCTCCGACCAGTATCACATCAATGCCTGCCTCATCAATGAGTTTAGCCATAGAATAATCATACGCAGTCAGCATGGAGATTTTTTCTCCCTGTTGTTTCATGGCTCCCAGCACATGAGTTGTGATCTTTTTGAAATTTCCTTGTACGGACATGGTTTATATTTTAGTGTTTCATTTCATGGTTTATGCATTTTCCGGCAGACCCCGCGCAATGGTCAACTCTGCAAGAGCCAGGTGTTCGGGTGTTCCAAGATCCATCCAGAGATCCTGATCGTGTCTCCAGGTAAGCAATCGTTCTGTTTGGGCAAGACGCAGATAGACATCGATAATCGAAAAACTTCCTTCTTCACTCATCAGCTCAAAAAGCCGGGGACTGATTACATGCACTGCACTGAATGCTACAGGATGCAAAGTTTCAATTTTTTCACGAGAAATACGGATTTCTCCGGTAAGATTATTCTTCCAGCCGCATAATTCCTGTTGATCATTGATCAACAGACTTCGCGATGTAGGGCGGTCCTTTACTGCCAGCGTGGCCAGAGCTCCGTTTTTTTCATGGAATTTAAAAAATGAAAGGAGGTCCATATTGGTCAGTATATCTGTAGTATGCACCAGTACATGAGATTTTCCAAATCCGTACGAGGCTTTTTTTAATCCTCCTCCTGTGTCCAGTAATCCGTCTCTTTCGTCCGAGAACCGGATGCTAATGCCGAAAGACTTTTTATTTTCCACAAAAGAGATAATCTGTTCTCCAAAATGGTGAATGTTGATGGTGATCTCATCAAATCCGAACCGGATTAATCTCCGGATAATCCACTCAATCATCGGGGTTCCTCCAACCGGAATCAAAGCTTTGGGCTTATTCAGCGTAAGCGGAAGCATTCGGGTTCCTGTTCCTGCCGCCAGAATCATTGCCTTCATGGTTCATTTATTTGATTAGGCAAAGAAACGAATATTGTTTTATATTCGCTAAAAAGATACCATGGATTGGGAGGATGCTTTAAAGCAATTTGAACAATACCTGAAATTTGAAAAATCCTTTTCAGTCAACACGATTTCTGCATACAGAAATGATGTACAGAAGCTCTCTTTATTTATGAATGAAGAGTTCCCGGGCGTTTCACCTACAGAAGTGACTGCGGATCATCTTCGTTTATTTCTTTCCCGTATGAATGGTGGAAAGATGGGAGCCAGGAGTCAGGCCCAGTTTTTGTCAGGATTAAGGACTTTTTATAAGTATTGGATGCTGGAACAGGCAGTAGATGTGAATCCTGTTGAAAATCTGGATTATCCGAAATTGGGGAGACCGCTTCCCGAAGTCCTGAATTTGGAAGAAATTGATGCTCTTCTGGGTGCGATTGATTTAAGTAAACCTGAAGGTCCCAGGAACAAAGCCATCCTTGAGTTATTGTACAGTTGCGGAATTAGAGTTTCCGAGTTGATTTCCCTGAAAATATCCGATCTTTTTTTTGATGAGGAAATGATCAGGGTCATAGGAAAAGGAAATAAGCAACGGCTGATCCCTATCGGCGGTAATGCCATGAAAGAAATACGGAGCTATCTTCAATACAACAGAACTCAGATTAACCCCGATAAGAAGGCTGTTGATATTCTGTTTTTAAACAGGAGGGGAAAACCCCTGAGCAGAGTGATGATTTTTACTATTATCCGGCAATTGGCAGAAAAAGCCGGAGTTCAGAAAAAAATCGGGCCGCATACTTTTCGTCATTCTTTTGCCACACATCTTGTTCAGGGAGGAGCTGATCTTCGTTCTGTTCAGGCGATGCTCGGTCATGAGTCTATTGCTACAACAGAGGTATATACCCATTTGGACCGGAGTTTTTTACGTCAGACCCTGGTGGAATTTCATCCCTTATCTAAAAAGCACAGGCCCTCATAGGAAATATCATTTCTTTAAATTTTTCTTATCTGTAAAACTTTGATACATTTATGCTCCGAAATGATGGCAAAAAACCCCTATATGACAATTACGCGGACTTTTGACCTGCTCGAATTATACCGGACTCAATACAAGATGGAGGATTCTTTCGCGGGGAAAGTGAATGGGAAATGGGAAAAACTCAGTAGTGCAGAATATATCCGTCAGGTAAATGATTTTAGTTGTGGCTTATTATCCCTTGGATTTTCTCCGGGGGACAAAATAGCCATTATTTCCAACAACAGGCCGGAATGGAATGTTGCAGATATGGGGATGGCCCAGATAGGCGTAGTCAGCGTTCCGATATATCCCACCAGCAGTTTTGATGATTTTCTGTATATTTTGAGGCATTCAGCACCCAGAGTGATTCTTGTTTCCGGTAAAATTCTCTATGAGAAATTAAAGCATCTCGTGCAGGATACTCCGGATATTGAACGGATCTATACTTTTAATAAAGTAACCGATGCGCAGCATTGGAGTGAA
>JAQVSH010000370.1 GCA_028700615.1 Bacteroidales bacterium | reverse complement strand
ACCCGTGTATACAGAAGAAGGCAATAAAAATCCTGTGGAGATAGCCCGTGCTGCAGTAAAACATGCTACCCTCCACGGATATAATGTGGTTATTGTCGATACTGCAGGTCGTCTTGCGATTGATAAGGAGATGATGGATGAGATTTCAGCGCTGAAATCAGCACTGGATCCCCAGGAAACGCTTTTTGTTGTGGATTCCATGACCGGACAGGATGCAGTCAACACGGCCAAAGAGTTTAATGACCGCCTTGATTTTAACGGGGTCATTCTCACAAAACTGGACGGAGATACCCGTGGCGGGGCAGCGCTTTCCATCATGTCTGTGGTGAACAAACCGATTAAGTTTGTCAGTACCGGTGAAAAAATGGAAGCACTGGATGTCTTCCATCCAAGCCGTATGGCCGACAGAATTCTGGGCATGGGAGATATTGTCTCCCTGGTAGAAAGGGCCCAGGAACAATTTGACGTGGAAGAAGCCAGAAGGCTGCAGAAGAAGATCGCTAAAGATCAGTTTGATTTTAATGATTTTTTGGCTCAGATTGAACAGGTTAAAAAGATGGGCAACCTGAAAGATCTTGCCGGAATGATTCCCGGAGTGGGAAAGGCAATGCGTGACGTGGATATTGATGACAATGCTTTTAAGGGCATTGAGGCAATTATTCAATCCATGACTCCCGATGAACGCGCAAATCCCTCATTGATTAACGGAAGCCGCCGCAAGAGAATTTCTCTTGGAAGCGGAACCCAGATCCAGGATGTAAACCGGTTGATTAAACAGCTGGATGAGACCCGCAGACTGATGAAAATGGTTTCCGGAGGACCCAGAAAAATGGCACAGATGTCCAAATTAATGAGAAACAGAAAATGATAGAAGCACAATCCTTCCAAATCATTGATGGAAAGCATATTGCTGATGTTATTAAGTCTGAGATTGCGGCAGAGGTTGCTCTAAGGCGTAAATCCGGAAAAAAAATTCCTCATCTGGCAGCTATACTGGTCGGACATGACGGGGGCAGTGAAACCTATGTGGCTCATAAAGTAAAGTCATGTGAACAGGTGGGTTTCAAGTCCACGCTGATTAGGTTTGAAGAGGAGGTTACAGAGGAAGAATTGCTGGGAAAAGTGGCTGCATTAAATCAGGATCCTGATATTGACGGATTTATTGTCCAACTGCCATTGCCCGCGCATATTTCAGAGCAAAAGATCATTGAGGCCATTGATTACCGAAAAGATGTGGATGGATTTCATCCGGTTAATGTAGGGCGATCTTCGATTGGCCTTCCTGCTTTTGTTTCTGCGACTCCGGCCGGAATTCTTGAACTTTTGCGCAGATATAATATTCAAACTTCCGGAAAGCATTGTGTGGTGATTGGAAGAAGCAATATTGTCGGGAAGCCGGTTGCCTCCCTGATGATGCAAAAATCCTATCCCGGGGATGCAACGGTTACCGTTTGTCACAGCAGGACGCACAACCTTTCTGAAATAATCCGTCAGGGAGACATTGTGATTGCCGCTCTCGGCAGGCCTGGTTTTGTAAAAGCCGACATGATAAAACCCGGAGCTGTGGTGATCGATGTGGGTACTACCCGGGTTCCCTGTTCAGAAACGAAATCCGGATACAGGCTTAAGGGAGATGTGGCATTTGATGAAGTAGCCCCGAAATGTAGTTATATCACCCCTGTCCCCGGCGGAGTGGGCCCAATGACGATTGTTTCTTTGTTAAAAAATACACTGCTGGCGGTTCAGAATAAATAATCCTATCTGATTAAAAGAGAGGTATTCCCAACCAGATTCCCGTCAATATATATTTCAACTCGGTAGGTTCCTGCCGTTATAGAGGCGTCTTTGTCCCAATAGATACAAATCGGCAGATCCTGATTGTCATAACTGATTACACGATAAGCTGAACATCCGATAGTTTCCCCTCTGAAGGAAAAATTGTTTCCGTCCGGATTTCGCAGGAGGTTTCCCGAAGGATCAAGGATGCGCAGATAAACGGTTCTTTCTCCGGCAGCGACAACCGCGTTGGCCCGCACCGTGCAGCATACCCTGATCTGTGTGATGGATCTAAGACGGTCTGCTTCTTTCCCACGGCTATTAAGACCCGTTGCAATGACATCGGCTACCCCTATTACAGAAGCTTTTTCTACTTTGCTGGATAAATTAACCTGTTCCTGTTGCAATTCCTGATTTCTGGAGGTGACCTCCTGCAGTTGGCTCCGGACAGTTCTGTTTTCCCGGGTCAGGGCAATGTTTTTTGTATTCAGTGAATCCACTTGGGCAATATAGCTTTTCAACACTTCTCTGAGGGTTCCCAATTCCTTTTGATACAATTGAATTTTTTGAACATTGGAAGCATTGATCTTTAATAATTTTTCAATCCGTTCCTGTTTTTCTATGACCTTCACTTTCAAGGTGTCATTGTTGGTTTGCAGGGCACCAAACTGTTGCTGGAGATTGGTCAGTTCCGATTCCAGAGAGACTTTCTGATTTTCAAGGATAAGCTGTACTTCGGCTGATTCTTCCCGGGTATCTCCCAGTTTGGAATAAAGCACTGCCGAGACAGCGGCCAATACCAATGCGATGATAAGTAATACAATGGTCAGACCTCTCCCGGTCTTGTTCTCTGATTGAAAAGGAGTATTCT
>JAQVSH010000369.1 GCA_028700615.1 Bacteroidales bacterium | reverse complement strand
ACGGGCATTCCGGAGGTTAACCAATTGCCGGTTGATGACAACATTCCCTAAAAGGGAAACCAATTATTTATTTCCTATCTTCCGACGAAAATTTGTAAGAAAGCCCATGTCTAATCTATCTGCGCATCACACAAACTTAGTCATATTTGCCATTTCATCCAAAAAAAACTTAACTTTGTGTTTTCATACATTCTGTCATTTATTAAAATACTACCAAAGTGGATCTTTTTGCAAAAATAGAAAAGAATGAAGGCCCCTTGGGCCAATACAGAAAAGCGGCACACGGCTATTTTATGTTTCCGAAACTCGAAGGAGAAATTGGGCCTCATATGGTCTTCAGAGGTAAAATGATGCTGAACTGGAGTCTTAATAATTATCTGGGGCTGGCAAACCTTCCGGAAGTCCGGGAAGCCGATGCGGAAGGTGCCAAAAAATGGGGATTAGCAGCCCCGATGGGTGCCCGCATGATGTCAGGACAAACTTCTCTTCACGAAAAGCTGGAACAGGAACTGGCAAAATTTGAGAATAAACAGGATGCTTTTCTTCTTAATTACGGCTATCAGGGAATGGTTTCCATTATTGACAACCTGGTTGACCGTCATGATGTCATCGTATATGACTCCGAAGCTCATGCATGCATTTTGGACGGAATGAGGCTCCATATCGGAAAACGTTTTGTATACCCCCATAACGACATAGAAAATCTGGATAAACAATTGAGCCGTGCCGCCAAACTGGTCGAAGAATCAGGGGGAGGTATCCTGGTGATCACGGAGGGCGTTTTTGGAATGTCCGGTGATCTGGGTAAACTGGATGAAATTGTCGCCCTGAAAAAGAAATATGACTTCCGCTTTCTGGTAGATGATGCCCACGGTTTTGGCACAATGGGAAAAACCGGAGCCGGTACCAGCGAACACTTTGGCGTACAAGACGGGATAGATCTCTATTTTGGCACTTTTGCCAAAGCAATGGCCGGAATCGGAGGGTTTGTAGCAGGTCCTGAAGTAATTATCAACTATCTGCGCTACAACATGAGAAGCCAGATTTTTGCAAAATCACTGCCACTGGCTATGGTAGAAGGCTCATTGAAAAGACTGGAATTGATCCGCACCCGTCCCGAACTGAGGGAAAAGTTGTGGACCATCACGAATGCTCTCCAGAGCGGCTTCAAAAAAATGGGCTTTGATACAGGCCGCGGAGGATCTCCGGTAACCCCTGTGATCATGAAAGGATCTGTGCCTGAATCCACCAATGTACTCCTTGATCTGAGAGAAAATTACAATATCTTCTGTTCTGTCGTGGTTTACCCTGTGGTTCCGAAAGACATCATTATGTTCCGGGTCATTCCTACAGCAGCTCATACACTGGAGGATGTGGAATACACATTAAAAGCCTTCTCGGAAGTAAAAGTAAAACTGGCAGAAGGCAAATATTTGGGAGACAGGGTAAGAACCTCTCTTTAACAAATAATAGTAACCCTATGAAGTGGTGCTGGCATAAGGCCAAAGCATCACTTCTTCTTTTCAGGAATACGGGAATATGATTGATTTCGTCCATCTCAGAGTCATAGACATTATTGACATCATATTGGTGGCATATCTTATGTATCAGGTATTCAGGATGATCAGAGGTACTATGGCAATGAACATCTTCATCGGGATTGTCGCCATCTACCTTTTGGCCTTTATCGTTGACATCCTGCATATGCAATTACTGGGATCTATTCTGAACCAGGTACTCAGCCTCGGACTGATTGCTCTGGTCATTCTTTTCCAACAGGAAATCCGAAGATTTCTCCTTCTGTTGGGAACTCAATATCTGTCCCGGTATAAACAAACTATTGAAAAATTATTTTCGGCCCACCCGGAAGAACGAATTGCCCTGGTAAAAATTGAAGCCATTGCACGGGCCTGTGACCGGTTTTCCCAGTCCAAAACAGGAGCGCTGATTGTCATCGTCAGAGAATCGGGACTTCAGATGATTCTTGAAAGCGGAGTCCCCATCAACGCAGATACCACCACTGAACTTTTAGAAAGTATTTTTTATAAAAACAGCGCCCTTCACGATGGTGCGGTATTGATTCAGAACGACAAAGTGCTGGCTGCACGTTGTATTCTTCCCATTTCCGAAAACCCCGGCCTTCCTATTAAATATGGAACCCGCCATCGTTCAGCCATCGGGGTTACCGAACAAACGGATGCCATTTCCATTGTCGTATCCGAAGAAACAGGAAGAATATCGATCGTAACCGACGGGAAACTTCAGGGAAACCTAAACCGGAATGAACTAATTCTGGCGTTGGAAAAAGAACTTACACCGCAGCCTTTTACCTCCGGGCTCCGGTAAAAAATCTTCCAAAACGAATATTTGCGGGGAAAGATTTTTCTTTATCCAGAGACAGCCATACCAGCACAGGAGAGCCCACAATGTGATCTTCAGGAACAAAACCCCAGTAACGGGAATCAGCCGAATGATGCCGGTTATCTCCCATCATGAAGTAATAGTCCATAGCAAAAGTATATTGTGTGGCAGGTTTTCCGTCAATGAATACTGCATCCCCGTCTACTTTCAGTGAATGACCTTCATAGGCATGTATAATACGCTCATAAAGGCAAATATTCTGCGCATTAATATCCACGGTAACCCCTTTG
>JAQVSH010000047.1 GCA_028700615.1 Bacteroidales bacterium | reverse complement strand
GCGAAATCAAAGAAGGCACTCTGGCAGCAAGAATATACGGAAAATTACAAATTAAAGAACGCCACAGGCATCGTTATGAGTTTAACAATCAATACATAAAGGAATTTGAGGCATCCGGGATGGTAGCATCCGGGACTAACCCTCAATCCGGACTGGTAGAAATGATAGAAATCCCATCCCGCAAATGGTTTGTGGGAGTACAGTTTCACCCTGAATACAGTAGTACCGTTCTTCATCCACACCCTCTCTTTGTAGATTTTATTAAAGCAGCAATTTTAGGATAAGGACAATTTTTTTAACAAATTACACAATTCACATGGACAAAAATGCAATCACCGGATTGGTTCTTATTGGTCTTATCTTAATAGGATACAGTTATTTAAATAAACCATCCGAAGAGCAGCTTGCTGAGGCAAGAAGACAAAAAGATTCTGTCGAATTAGCCCTTATGCAGGAACAGATCAGAGTCGACAATCAAAAGAAAGATTTAACTTTTTCCCAGGAAGATTCTCTGGAATCTATACCAGACTCTGTCAGATTATTGAAAAATCAGGAAGTTTACGGAGCCTTTTCTCAGGCTTCTGTCGGAAACCCCGAATTTATTGTTCTTGAGAACAATGTATTAAAAGTCGTCCTCTCTACCCTCGGAGGAAAACCCATCTCGGTTGAAGTCAAAGGGTATACCCGCTATGACGGATCTCCGCTTATTTTATTCAAGGGAGACTCTACCCGTTTAGGGCTGAACTTTTTCTCGCAAAACAAGGTTATTCAGACAGACAGACTATTCTTCACCCCTTCTGATGAGAGAAGAAATATTGCAGTAACTTCTGATTCCGCCTCTGTCGCCCTCCGGTTGTATGCCGGAACTGATGCCTACATTGAATATGAATATTCCATGAAACCCGATGATTACAGGGTAGGTTTTAATATCCGGATGGTCAACATGAAAGAAACGCTTTCAGGAAACACCACGGGGATTGATCTGAACTGGAATATGTTTATTCCCCGCCAGGAAAAAGGAATGGAAAATGAAAACAATTATACTTCCATCAACTTCAAATATTATCAGGATGATGTAGAGGAATTTTCTACCAGAAAAGATATTGAAGAGCAAAATGCAAAAACTCAGGTCAGCTGGATTGCATTTAAACAGCAATTCTTTTCCTCAGTTCTGATGGCTGAAACCTCTTTTGACAACGCAGACATTCGTTCTGAAAAAATTACCGGAAGCACACAATTTCTCAAAAAATACGATGCCACCATCGGATTGACATACAACAACAACTCTGAGAGTCAGATTTACCCCCTCGCCTTCTACTTCGGACCTAATCATTACCGCACCCTGAAAAAATATGGTGATGATCTGGAAAGACTAGTCCCTCTGGGAGGAGCTTTAAGCCGTTTTATCAGCCGTTACATTATTATTCCGGCCTTCAATTTCCTGCACGGGTTTATTGCAAATTACGGGATTATTATTTTGCTGCTGACCATTTTCATTAAGATCCTGCTGATGCCTTTCACCTATAAGTCCTATATGTCTATGGGCAAGATGAAAATATTGAAACCTATGGTAGATGAGATCAATGAGAGGATCCCTGCCACAAAACCCATGGAAAGGCAACAGGCTACGGCAACTCTTTATAAACGGGCAGGTGTAAATCCCATGGGGGGATGTCTCCCCTTGCTCCTGCAATTTCCCATTCTCTTTGCCATGTTCAAATTTTTCCCGTCTTCCATTGAACTGAGGCAACAGGGTTTTCTCTGGGCTAATGATCTTTCCACCTATGATAGTATATTAAGCCTTCCGTTTACTATTCCTTTCTATGGAGACCACGTCAGCCTTTTCACGATTCTGATGACGGTAACTACGCTGATCAGCACTAAAATGAGCAGCGCCAGTACTGACAATTCGATGCCAGGCATGAAAGCCATGATGTATGTCATGCCGATCATGTTTATGTTCCTGTTCAATAACTTCTCTGCAGCACTGACCTATTATTATTTTCTTACCAATGTGATCACCATCGGCCAAAACTATCTGTTCAAAGGGATGATTGATGAGGAAAAGTTTTTGAAGGAAGTTCAGGCAGCAAAAGCAAAACCGCTTAAAAAGTCTAAATTTCAGGAACGTCTGGAATTAATGGCCAAAGAAAGTGAAAAAGCCCGCAGAAAATAAACAGACATGACCAAACCCCTATTGTCCATCGGCTTGTTTATTCTTTCCTATTTGCTCGGATCTATACCTTCTGCGGTATGGATAGGCAAACTGGTACACCGGGTAGATGTCCGGGAACATGGAAGCGGGAATGCGGGCGCCACCAATGTGCTGAGAGTATTAGGCTGGAAAACTGCCATTCCTGTTTTGTTTATAGATATGGTCAAAGGTTTTGCAGCGGTTCATCTCTTGCATTTGACCGGTCTTTCCCAGGAAGGAAGAGAATTAATCAATATGGAAATTGTTGCCGGAGTATGTGCTGTTCTGGGACATATTTTCCCGGTTTTTGCCCAGTTTAGAGGAGGGAAAGGAGTCGCCACTGTGACCGGAGTGGTCATTGCCATCCAGCCTTATCCTTCTCTGATAGCAGCATGTGTATTTTTACTCGTCCTGATGCTTACCCGTTATGTTTCCCTGAGTTCGATCAGTGCCGGACTGGCCTTCCCCCTGTCTGAAATTTTCTTCTTTCAGACAGGAAATCTTACTTTACTGGTCTTCTCCCTGGCCATTTTTGTAGGATTACTCATTACTCATTACAAAAATATAGAACGGCTGTTTGAAGGGAAGGAAAATAAAATCACGATAAAGGGCCAGCCTCAAAGCCGAATTGCGCAAGATTACACCAATAATCCGGATAGGATTTACTGACTACGGAAATATCTTCTATGACCAGGCCCGGATGGAAAATCGAGGCAGGGGCGAAAGCCATGGCCATTCGATGATCATGGTAAGTTGCAATGCGTATAGGGATGACTTCGTCTATGGACTTTCTTTTACCATCCCAGGTAAGGATTCCGGGAGAAGGTTCAGACACCATGAATCCAAACTTTGATAGTTCCGTCTGCAACGCCATAATCCGGTCTGTTTCCTTGATTCTCAGGGTTTCTGCTCCGGTGATACGGAAAGGAATTCCAAGAAAGCAGAGGGTAACAGCAAAGGTTTGTACAAGATCCGGACACTCAATAAAATCAGATTCAAAGAATGAGCAACGATCACCCGAACCGTATAACAGCACACCTTCAGAAGAAAATGAGGATTTCACGCCAAGTAAGGAAAACAAAGAAGCCACTTTAGCATCGCCCTGAACGCTTTCCCGGGACAACCCCTCAAGAAAAACCTCGGCACCGGGAATAAATGATACCATCTGGTACCAATACGAAGCTGCACTCCAATCACTTTCCACCTTAAAGTCTTTTCCCTGATAGGATTGAAAAGGAATCCGGATCTGTTGACGATCAAAAACCGCACACACCCCGCATTGCTTCATCAAGGCAAGAGTCATTCTTATGTAGGAAGCCGAAACCATCTGCCCCTGAAGATCTATTACGAGTCCTCCCGGCAACGATGGTGCAATCAGCAATAAAGCACTAATGAACTGGCTGCTGACCCCGGCACTGATTTGCAGATGCCCTCCGGTCAATGGGTTACCCGATGTCTCTACCGGGGGAAAACCCTGGCGTCCGGCATATCGAATCCCGGCTCCCAGTTTATTCAAAGCCTGAACCAGGTCTCCTATCGGACGATTCAACATTCTTTCACTGCCGGTAATAAGCTTCTTTTGGGCTGAAGCTGCAAAATAAGCCGATAAAAACCGCATGGCCGTTCCGGCATGACCGATATCCACCGTCACCCCTTCTTGTTCCAGCGCATGAATCATTACACGGGTATCATCACTATCCGAAAGATTTCCGATCACAAAAGGATCTTTACTCAATGCCCTGATAATTAACAACCTGTTGCTAATGCTTTTAGAAGCAGGCAAAGTGATCCTGGCGGTATTCGAACCATCCGAACGTCGGGCTATTGAGTAATCCATGACTATCTTTTCTTTTTTCTCAGATTCAAAACCACCCCGGGCTCAGGTTCCGGAGCATTATAAGGCAATCCGTTCAATTTATATAGACTTTCAAGCCTCATGCCGTATTCCTGGGCTATATTGTACAGGGACTCTCCTTCTTTCACGGTGTGATAGTTATTTCCCCGGGCTGCTTTGCTTTTCTTTTTTTCCAGGTAAACCCATTGCCCGGAATATAAGGGGTAATCTGTGTCCAGATCATTCAACGAGGCCAGCCGGGCCGGATTCATACCCAGACCAATGGCAATGCCATTAAATGAATCCCCTTCACGGGCCACAATCACTTTAACTCCGTTGACTTCATACAAAGTATAGCCGTTGACGGCCAAACGCGACTTTAGTATATCCGTTTTTTTGTGCCCCATGGAAGAATTTCCGGCAAGCTGTTTTTCCACGGAACTTTTATAATTCATATTATCAAATTGCGCCAAAGAAGTCTCATCAATAATTTTAATCAATAACTGAGCATATTGAGTATTGGTGGCATAACCGGCCTTTTTCAATCCGTGAGCCCAATTGATATAATCATTGTACGGAAATTTAAACAAAAAAGCATACCTCGAACGGGTCATTAAAAATTCGCTGTGATCCCGGTATGAATCTTCAGCTTGTTTATACACGCGAAAACATTCTCCGGGAGCATCATCGTCATGACGAATGGACGGTCCCGTCCATTCATGGCATTTTATGCCGAAATGATTATTCGCTTCTGTGGCCAACCTTCCATTCCCGGAATTTGATTCCAGAATCCCCTGAGCAAGGGTAATACTCGCAGGAATTCCTGTCCTTTTCATTTCTGCAACTGCAATATCTTTAAAGCGTTCAACATATTCTTTCCGGGTAATCGTCTGTCCGGAAATTGTAGATCCAATGCATAGAAGTAAAGAAGATATCCATACGAAAAACTTGCAACTCATAAAATTAGAACTTATTATAGATCAACACCATAGCATATACACAAATTCCCTCCTCTCTTCCCACAAAACCCATTTTTTCTCCTGTGGTGGCCTTAATAGAAATCTGTCCGGATTCCGCCTGCATCACTTCAGCCAGAATTTTTTTCATTTCAGGGATATAGTCTTTAATCTTGGGGCGTTGCAGACATACCGTTAAATCCGCATTGGACATCTCTTACCCTTGTTTTCTGACCATCGCCATTGTCTTTTGAAGCAATATTTTACTGTCAATCCCTTTGTATTCGGGAGAAGTATCAGGAAAATGAATCCCGATATCGCCAAGATTTGCCGCTCCCAATAAAGCATCACAGAGAGCATGAATCAAAGTATCCGCATCAGAATGTCCCAGTGCTCCTTTTTCGTGGGGTATGATTAATCCACCCAAAGCAAAAGGAATATTTTCCCGCAACGGATGAACATCGTACCCAAATCCTACTCTAAAGGGGATCATTTCAATACTTTTTTAAAATTAAAAAGGGGGTTTATCATCAAAAGAATGGTTGATATCCATCGGCTCAAAATGAGAAGGAGTTCCTTTTTGATCATTCATTTTAGAACCGTAAATAACAGACCTCGCAGAGTTATAATCACCAGAAGCTGAAAAATCTCCGGGAATTTCCGCATCCAGCTCATCAAAACGTGCCAACTCGGAACGGAATCTCAGACGAATGTCTTCCAGGGCACCATTACGATGTTTTGCAATGATGATCTCCGCAATCCCGGCAGTGGAATTCCCGTTCTCATCTTCAGTAAATCCATATTTTTCAGGTCTGTGAATAAATAAGACCAAATCCGCATCCTGTTCAATAGCCCCGGATTCACGCAAGTCAGAAAGTTGAGGCCTTTTACTGGCTAAACCGGTCCGGTTTTCCACACCACGATTCAACTGCGATAAAGCAATGACCGGGACTTCCAATTCACGGGCAATCGCTTTGAGTGACCTGGAAATAATAGAAACCTCCTGCTCACGATTTCCTTTACTGTCAGAAGTACAGGTCATCAGCTGCAGATAATCTATAATAACAATGTCCAATTCGCCCTTTTGTTTTAATCGCCTGCACTTAGCCCTGAGTTCAAATACAGAAATACTCGGAGTATCGTCTATATAAATAGAGGCATGTTGAAGAGGCTTAATGCGATGTTCCAACTGCTCCCACTCGTATGGCTCGAGTCGGCCGGTACGGATTTTATCCACCGTTAGCTCTGTCTCTGAAACTATAAACCGGTTCACTAACTGCATAGAGGACATTTCAAGAGAAAAAATCGCCACATGCCGGTGATGATCTATCGACATATGCCGGGCCATGGAAAGAGCGAATGCAGTTTTACCCATGGAGGGACGGGCGGCCAGAATGATCAGATCGGAAGCCTGCCATCCCGAAGTAATCCTGTCCAGACGGGTATATCCGGAAGGAACCCCGCTGAAAGAGTTCTCTTGTTTACTGAGCTTTTCAATGCGTTCAATGGCCTCTTTAATCAATACATCGACCGATTGGGTCTCTTTCTTAATATTGTTCTGGGTGATTTCGAAAAGCGCCATTTCCGAATCATTCAAAAGATCCTCAACATCAATGGTCTCATCATAAGATTTCTGTTGCATCTCTGATGCCACGCGGATTAATTCTCTCTGAATAAATTTTTGCTGAATAATACGGGAATGGAACTCAATATGCGCAGAAGAGGCAACCCTGAGCGTCAGGCCTGATAAATAAGCTGCCCCTCCCACACTTTCAAGAGATTGCCTCTTTCTCAAACGCTCTGTAACCGTTAATATATCAATAGGCTGATGCTCCATGGAAAGTTCAAGGGTAGCCCTGTATATTTCACCATTCGCCTCTTTATAAAAACTCTCAGGTTTTAATATTTCGGAAACCACAATAATGGCATCCTTCTCCAGCATGATCGCTCCCAATACAGCCTCTTCAAGATCAATCGCCTGAGGAGGAAGTTTTGAAGGATCAGCAGAAAAAGAAGAAGTATGAAGATTGGGTTTATCTGTTTTTTTTAACGCCATGCCATGAAGCTATATATTCATACCAAAGATAAGATGTTTAATCTTTCGGACATAACCGGATCAGCAGATTATTTGAATTATATGCCTCTTTTAAACAGCTCGTACCGATCCAGAACCGCCCTTCTGATCTCTTGCTGAGTAGCATAAAGAAGAAAATTCCTGCTAAAATTACAATAGGTGATAAACCGCAGAAGAGATTCACCCTCCAATCCGGTAAGGCTTCGGACCACGACTCCGTTAAATTTCTGAGCGATCATTACATTCTCATCTGTACCATTCAAAATAGCCATATACCTTCGAATAGATTGACCCTCCCGGCTCAATAAATTGTACAATGCAGTAAGAGGGCTTCCCAGGGTAATCCCGGCTCCCCATTCCGGGCGGTTGGATGAATATCCTTCCAGAGGAGGAGGGACATTATAATATGTGGTATCTATAGCGGGGAGTTCCCTCATAAAATCCTGTTTAAAGGATCTGTAGTTATTAAAGCGGTACACCCTGACTTCGTCGAAAGAATAAATTTCCTCAGCCATCTGTATAATCTGTAACTCCGATAAATGCGCAGGGGTGAGAATAATATGTTTCTCTTGATAGCCAAGGGATGAAATAACAATCTCATCTCCGGGATCGGCAGTCAGCGAGAAATACCCGGCAGCACTTGCAACAGTACCCAAATGTTTGGTTCGATTGATCACATTTGCATAAGGCACCACAATGGCAGAATCAAGGGAAACAATACTTCCCTCAAAGGTTTGCGGAACAAATTGAGCAGATGCCGGTTTCCAAGACAAAAAAATAAAACCCATCAAAAAAAGGATCCGGTACATTTTTTATGCCGATTTTCTCCAAAGATACCTAATCATCCCTGCAATCATGCGAAAGAAAGCGTTAAAAATATTAAAACCCTTGGGATTCAACATAAAAAAAGCCGCTTATGAAGGCGGCTTTTTTTATGTTGAGAAATCAGATTACTGAACGATGGTCTTAAAAGTTGCGTCATTAAAGAGCTTAACAAATTCAAGATCTTTCTTGGCATTGGCTTTTAAGTCAGCATTTTTCACAGCAATACGAAGGTTGCTGAAAACGAGATCATTATTACCTTTTCTTGCTCCGACAACAGCTTTCAAATAAGCTACCAAAGCATCATCAGCACTCAGATTATTTAAGGTAGACAAAGCAGCATCATCCTGTTTTGACAGAAGTTTAGCCAAAGCAACATTTACATCGTTGATATTTCCAAATTTGCTCAAAGCATCTGCATATTTACCCTGCATAGTCTTTACCAGACCCAGGTTGTAATTAACAGCCTGAGCTGAACCGGCTGCATTCAGAGATTCTTCAGCCTTAGCAACATCTCCTTTCAAAAGATAAAGAGCTCCAAAGTTGTTGGCAACCATCGGATCATTTTTAATCTTGGCGGCAGCGGTCAAAGCAGCTTCGGCATCATTCAGACGACCGGTTTGCAGATAAGCGGCAGCAAGATTGTTTTTAGCTCTCCAGCAATCAGGATAACTCTTAACGGCAGATTCCAGGATAGAAATCTGACGGGCTACATTCCCTTCATAAAGTGAAGCTGCACGAAGCACTTCTTCCAATTTGAGGACACTGGGGTTTGAAGCACCCAAATCTTTGATTTCAGCATCACTCAGACCAATTTTATTGAGATTCAGTCTCAGACGGGATCTACGAAGCTGAGGTAAGATCTGATCCTTAATTTCATCATAAGCAGCCGCGATGTTTTTAATTTCACGTTCACGGACAGCCGGATCAGGATACATCTGAAGAACACGGAGAATCAACTCTTTATCTTTAATGCTGGATTCTTCCATCATCTTCTTAAAACCGTCCCAGTCTTCAGGAGTAGTCAATAATTGAAGGAAATCATTCTTGGTTCCATCGTAAATATTGGCTTCTTTAAGGTCTTTCAGAAATACCTTTTCGCCACTATCGGTACGTTTTCCTGCCAATTTGGTATTATAATCAAGGGCTCCGTCAGGAGAAGCATAAGCCAGCACCTGGGCATTTTTGATTTCAATTCTTTCATTTTCTTTGGCAGCAGCCATGTCAGCACGAAGCTGATTCAGGCTTTCTCCCTTCAATTCACTCTTGCGTACTTCATCGCGATTGATGAGATACATAATCTGACCTTCAATAGCATCTTCCGTAATTCTTACGTACTGATCGGCAGCTGTCATGGTTTTGGGAGAAACCTTAACCAATTGTGAAGTAGCAATCACTCCATCAGCCAGTTTCACATTGTCAATAACCAATGACTTAATCCCCTGGGTTCCGAGGATTTCTGCAACAAACTCAGAAACCTGCATTTCTTTTGAATAAGGAACCTGATCAGTGAAAGAGAAAGTACCTCCTGCTTTGTAAGGAATGACTTTGTAGTTTCCTCTTACCTTTTCACCCTGAACCCCGATTTTTTTCATTTCCTTAGCTCCACCGGTATATTTCACGGTCGGAGTTGAGGTCAGTACAACTTTTCTTTTAAAATACTTGGCGGGATATTGAACCGTAACATCAGCCTTCACGATTCCGCCATGAACTTCAAGAATTTGAGGAGTTACTGTGTACTCTACCTTCCCGGCATTCTTCTTCATGCTTTTTAAAGCGCTGCAACCCGATAGCAAAACCGTAACGGATAGTGCAGACATTAAAACAAAACTTAATCTTCTCATAGTGAATGGTATTGTATTAATTTAATAAAACTTCAATATAAATCCGGAGACCTTGTTGGATAAAACAATCATACTGAAATAAAGTTCAGCTACTCACAAAGGTACAATTTCTTATTTAAAATTAAAACAAAAATAAACCACAAAAGTCTACATCTCAAAGGAAATAGAGGCCCTTACTAAAAGGAATTTATTGCCATTTGATTTTTCTTCTTTTTAAGATTTTATGATTTCTTCCCAGGATCCAAAGTCTCACAACAGAATAACTTCCAAGCAGAGCATCTTTTTCATAGAATAACTGCGGATCTATAATAAACTGATAATGAGTACCCGGATATAAACACAACGGGAAAAGATTGCCTGCGCCCAAAGGCCTGACCCGAAAAACGCGCCGTATTCCTTTATAGATAAAAACAACCCGTGGGGATTCTATCTCAACAGGTTCCTTCCCTCTGTTTGAAATTCTGACAGAATAAGCTACATCAGACCGGCGTAACCTTCTTATATTACACCGGATACTCCGGCTCTCTTTATCCGGAATGATCCGATGCCAGAAAAGAATCAACACAATGATTAAAAGCAAAAGAAAGGAGCCGGCAAAACGAAACAAAGCCGAGGGTGGAAATGAAGATATCCAATCCGAAATCATGAGCTAAAAAATTTATCTGACACAAAGATATGTTATCTTTACCAGCAAATATCAACAGGCATGATCCAATTTCCCAATGCCAAAATCAATCTGGGACTCTCCATAACCGGGAAACGACCGGACGGATATCATAATCTGGAAACCCTGTTTCTCCCCGTCTCGTTAAGGGATGCCCTGGAGGTCCTTCCGGATCTTTATCCGGAAAAAGGAAAAAAGATTTCTATAGAATGCTCAGGTTTGAATTTTTCCGGAGACCCGGAACAAAATCTGGTCGTAAAAGCATACCGTTTACTGGATCA
>JAQVSH010000368.1 GCA_028700615.1 Bacteroidales bacterium | reverse complement strand
ACGGCATCATTCTATGCCAACAACATGTTTAACAGCAGACCTCTGTATGAATCTAAAATGAATCCCGGGTCCTTCACCGAATTGCTGAGCGACAATGTGCTTTACTTTGGATTTGATCTCAAAATCAACATTAAATAGGAGGACTGAATCATGAAAAAATATATAGCGCTTGCAGCCCTTTTGGCATTCATTTCCTGCGAACAGTTCAAAGAAGTCGCAGACGTTCAGCCTGTGACCATTATCACGACCAATATAAACGTTACGTCAGAAAACGTACCTTCTGACATTCCCAGACCGGAAAATTTTTCGGTGAAATTCATTAATTACAATGATAAAATAGAGGTAGTCAAAACAACCGATGCCAACGGGAATGTGTCTGTTAACGATCTGATTCCCGGAATTTACAGTATAACAGCCACCGGTGAGATAGGTTATAAGGGGTTCAACTACATCTACAACGGGACCCTGGCGAACCAGACAATCACCCAGACTGGCAAAACCCTTGATCTTAGTGTAAATGTATCCAAGACCGGCGGTCTGGTCATGAAAGAGATCTATTTCAACGGTTCGTCGGGCTACTACTTCAAAGATCAGTTCTATGAAATATATAACAACGGCGAAGAAACTCAATATGCAGACGGACTTTGCATAGGCACCCTGCTGCCGTTGACCGCCAGCACCACCACCTATAACTGGATTGTTCCCGACGGACATCCGGAAAATTATGCTTATTTTGGTGTGATCTGGCAGGTTCCGCTTTCGGGAGAAGGCCGGAACTACCCCATTAATCCGGGAGAATCATTCATCATTGCGCAAAATGCATTGGATCATAACGATCCCAACAGGAATCCGGGCAAATCCATTGACCTGAGCGGGGCTGAATTTGAAACTCACATTTATAACCAGACTGTTAACCCCGATAATCCGGATGCTGTGAACATGGAGTTGCGGTTCGGAACCGTATACGGGACCCAGTGGCTGGCCAGTGTATTCGGATGTGCCTATTGCATTTTTTATCCCGATGGAGAGATAGACCAGAACACCTGGGTGCAACCCCAGGGAAGCAGTACCCAGGCCAAGGAGATTCCGCTGGATTGGATTGTGGACGGTGTGGAACTGGTAAACAACGAGAGCAAGATCACCCAGAAACGCATGCCTGTCGCTATTGACGCGGGAGCAACGTACACCGGAGCTACCTATAACGGAAAGAGTGTTAGCAGGAAGATCAAGGAAACGAAAGAAGACGGCCGGGTGCTTTATTGGGACACCAACAACTCTTCCGAAGATTTTGAAGTGAATGCCGCGGCCCTTGTTCGCCGTAACGGAGCAACTATCCCCTCATGGAATTACTGGGCAAACTGATTTACTAACCGTCAATAATGAATACGATGAAAAAATATATAATAGCTTCAATTATTGCATTGGTATGCATACCCGCTGCCCGGGCACAGGTCAAAGAAGTGACTCACCCTTCACAGCTTGAATTTAACAAAGTCGGTGCGCTGTGGTTCCATACAGACAATGCAGCAGGCATGGCCGTTACCCCTCTTGCCGACTATAATCAGCTCTCTCTTTCCTACAACATGGAAGAAGGAAAATACAAACTGCAACATCAGGGTGACAGCCAGGGCGAATTGGTGGTGAACACCAACGGAGCCCTTACTTTGGGTAAAACCCGTCTCTGGGGTGATTTTACTTATACCAATACCACTCTGAGAAATACAAAATTCAATACGACTTTGCTCGATCCGGCATATGACATGCCTTATTACGTAGCCGATCCCAACACCAGCTGGTGGAAGATCCAGACCTACGACATGAGCGTAAAGGCAGCTACTCCTTTTTTATGGGACCGTATTGCCCTGGGTGCCACCGTTAACTATTATTCCAAAGCCGGTGCCAAACAGATCGACCCCAGAACGTCATCTTACAAATATGGTATAACAGTAATACCCTCGTTGGTCGTAAAATTGACCGGTAATCATATGCTGGGTCTGTCAGGAACCTACAGCAACGTTTTTGAGCGTACTGTGCCCGTAAACAGCAATTCACAACAGGATCAGAGTGTTTACCTCATGAAGGGACTTGGAAACTGGAGCACCCGTGTGGTAGGCAGCATTAGTGGTCTTAAGACATTCTATTATAAACAGAACCTGGTAGGCGGAGCACTGCAATACGGTTATCACGGAAATTTCCATATTCTGGCAGAAGGCAAGTATAACTACCGGGTGACAGATGTTATCCAGACTCCTTCCAAACCGGAACGCATGGGAACTACCGTTCGTAATTCATACGGCGGAAACATTCAGGCACTGTTTGGGGATGAGTACACAAGCAAAATCTACGCAGACGCATACGTAAACCATACAGACGGTATTGAATACATACAGGAACTGGACGATACGTACGAAGTGCAACAATGGGTGACCATAGCCAAATTTATCCGCAGCCGTTATGAATTCACGGCCGCTTCGCTGGGATACGATTTCTTTGCCGGCAAAGACAACGGATACGACTGGAAGATAGGTGTCAAAGGCATTTACAGCAATCGTGAAGACGAATACATTCTGCCCCACTCCGCCTTCTCTGCCGAAAATTTGTACGGTGAACTGAACGGTGCCAAAACCTTTACCAACCAGACCTGTGTCATTCTG
>JAQVSH010000367.1 GCA_028700615.1 Bacteroidales bacterium | reverse complement strand
AGGCCAGGCTAAAATTAGTTTTAATCTGGGTGGATTTTCTCCAGAGGGCAATCGCCGGGTCTTGCTGGTTCAGACTATAAAGAAGATTACCGAGAGCATAAAAACCATTGGCGTCTTCCGAATTTTCCTGAAGTGCTGTAGCCAGAATTTCAATTTCTTCCAATCGGAACGGGAAACAATAATCAGCCTTTAATTTAGCTGCATTTTTAAAATATCCGGAAGCCAGACTGCCCCGACCGCTCTTAAGATAGTAATATCCTGCGTAATAATGCAGCAGAGGATTTTCTGCATAAGGGCTTCCCAGGCCAATGGCTTCATTGAGTACATCAATGGCTTCGTCATAAGCCCCGATGGCTCCGTAATCGAGTACAAAAGAAAGTAACCCCTGAACCTGAACTAAACCCTGACCCCGCGAATCATCTGCGGTTCCGAGAAATTTTGCTTTGTTCCAGGAGAGAATACTTTTTTCCGATAATGACCAGTAATCCAGAGGATCAATCATAGAAACCTGATCCAGTACTGCGGAGGCTTCCTTGTTATATCCCAGTTTTCTCAGAACATAAGCTTTCAGCGTGAGTCCTCTGGGGTTTTTTGCATTCACAGCCAGAGAGGCATTGATCATCTCCAGCGCTTTTTTCAAATCTCCCTGATGGCTGGCAATCTGCGCCAGTGCAAAATAGGCAGGAGCCTGAAAAGTAGGGTACCAGGTTGCTTTCCAGTAGGCATCCTCAGCTTCTTTCCATTTTTCCTGATATTGGGATACAACTCCCAGATAATAAAATGATTCAGGATCTTTGGTGACGGTATAATTACCGGTGGCTCTGGCAATGGCCCTTTTTAGATATTTTTCTGCTTCCGACCACTTGCCCAGTCTGGAAAGTCTGATTCCGACCGCAGTATTGGTACGGGAATCCATAGAATCACGGCGGAGGGCTTCCTGATAATAAAGCATAGGATCCAGCGTGGCATTATGAAACTGTTCAATCCGCAAGCCTGCAAGATACAGCTCTTCCACACTCTTGTATGATTCCACGGGACCGGGACGTTCGGCCACTTCAGGCAGCGGGAGGTCTTCCTCCAGTTTTTCAGGTTGATAACCCAGAATCAGTTTTCCTTCCTGGTCGTATAGACCCAGAAAAAGGTCTTCATACAGTGTGTTTTCAGGAATCAAAATCTGTTGTGTAAAGGGAGTCACAGGATCGATCTGTATTGTTTTTTCAAAGAGAGTAGCCGTTCCTTTGGTCAGGATGACCTTTGCCTGTTTATAAGCCTTTGTTGTGTTAAATCCCATAAATATGCTGTCAGAGGCGACTCTTTCAAGATTAACGGCTCCTTCATAGTTGGCTTCCTTCACATCTCTGATGCCTTTAATGGGAAACCAGAACTGGCTGAACTCACGGATTTCACCGGGGGCTATCCAGCTGTAATCGGGCTGGTTGTCCGAAAAGGCTCCTACCATAAGTTCCAGATAAGGACCGTCCTGATCCGAGAGCATTTTATCCCACATCCGGGCGGAAGAATTGTTTCCCCATAAGAAGAACTTTTTCCCTGTAACTACATGATGATTGGCCACATGTACGGTTCCGGCTTCTTTGCCGTGGTCGTATCCGGCAATAAAATCATTTTCAAAGTCCCAGGCAAAGATAGAACGGGATCCGTCAGTGAAATTTTTCCACCGGGATAGATCCATATTTATTCCGCTTCCCCGTGAACTTTCACCCATAGGCCAGCGGGTCATGTATACCTTGGAGTGGTCGGTGCCAAACTGAACATCCGGGGCAAAGATTACCTCATAATCTTCGTTGGCATGCACAGATACATTGGCCCAGTACAATAACGACTGAATAAAAGGAGAGTTGTTCATCACCCTCACTTTGGCTTCCAGATACGAACGGTCAGGGTGTATGGTCACGCCTACAGACCATTTAATCTGACTTCTCAATTCCGTTTCTCCGACCCAAACCGTTTTACTGCCATCAGGATTTTCTTCCATTTTCCAATCAATGGGCATAAAACTGGAAGGCCTGTGATGGTGAGGGATATTCCATTCTACACCGCCAGAGAGCCATGCTCCCAACATGCCGATCAGAGAAGGCTTGATCCCCGTCTGCTTGTAAAAGAAGTCATATCCGTTGGTTTTGTCTGTGGCCTGAAAGATCCTTCCTCCGATTTCAGGTAACACGGAAACCTTGATGTAAGGATTTTCAAGGTAAAGCGCATTGTATTTTTTATCGGTCTTTTTATCGGTAAGAATGTCGTAAAGCGGATAAGGATAAACGTGTCCCTGGGCACCCTGATAAACTCTTCCGGTATAAAAGATGGCATTTTTATCGGGAGCCCCGATTTCATAGGTAGGAAGTGTAATCGACTCGGACCATATTTTTACATTATCCTGAGCTTTGACGGGAGATAAAAAGAAAACCAATAACCAGAAAGTCAATAGTATATTCTTCATATTCTGAAAGATGTACGATTTTTATATTTCACTCGTGCAAAGATAGGAATTTGCACGGAGAAATAGTTCTTACTCCTGACTCATAGCTCTTCCGGAAGGTAAAAATTCTCCGGATGTCTGGCGGTGACTCCTTTGAAAAAAGGAAGTATTTTTTTCATATCTTCTTTATAATCCCCTGTAGGCATAAAAGGGACTCCAATG
>JAQVSH010000366.1 GCA_028700615.1 Bacteroidales bacterium | reverse complement strand
AGAAGACGAGTTGCGTGATTTTTATAATAATTTTGATGCTACATTTCTGCATCTTTTCCCCAATTTCATAGAACAATTCAATGCCCTGCTCTCTCGTGAAGAGCAAATTGTCATTAAGAAAGGCCGTCTTCTGAATTCAGAACTGCGTATATTTGCCTTAATTCGTTTAGGAATAACCGATTCTGTGAAAATTGCCGAATTTTTACGTTTTTCTGTATCGACAGTATATAATTACCGTGTCAAATTCAGAAATGCTGCCCTTAACGGCAGAGATAATTTCGAAGAAGAAGTCATGAAAATCGGCCAAATCTGACGGACAGTAAGTTCATATTTTTACTACTTTTTTTATTTCACTGTTTATTACAGATAACAGAAATTCAGTTGTTTGCAAAAGCGTCACAGATGTTTTTGCTACTAAAATATCAATTTGTTACAAAGGTCTGTATTCTTCGAATAATTTTATGGTGAAACAAACCCTTTTTAACAAATTCATAACCTAAAAACAATATTTAATGAAATGCTTAGTTAATGTACCTTTAAAAAGGTTACTGACAATCCTTACAGCCGTTTTGTTTTTGCTCTTGTCCCCCCGGGCACTGGCACAGACGATGACTGTGGAAGGTGTAGTCTATGACAAAGACCATGCGGTCATTCCCGGTGTTTCCGTTTATGATAAGGACAATCCGGATAACCTCACAACATCCGGACTTGACGGAACGTATGCCATAACGGTGCTTCCGGGCGCCCGGCTTGAGTTCTCCTATATGGGATTCCGGACACAATTAGTGGAAGTTGCCGGCAGAGCCGCGATAGATGTAACCATGAATGAAGATTCTTTCTTACTGGAAGAAATGGTAGTTATCGGGTACGGTACCATCAAGAAATCCGATCTTACCGGGTCGGTATCCCGGGTTGGTGGAGATTTGCTTTCAGACAAGCCGGTAACCAGTTTTGGACAGGCACTGCAGGGGAGGGCAGCCGGTGTGTATGTTGTGGACAACGGGAATCCTCAGGAGAATGTTTCCATAAAAATCAGGGGACTGGGTACCATAAACGACAGCAATCCGCTGTATGTAATTGACGGAGCTCCAATGAGTATGGGCCTGAATTCTATAAATATGCTGGATATTGAAAGCATAGATATCCTTAAAGATGCTTCGGCTACAGCCATTTACGGTTCCCGTGGCGCTAACGGCGTGGTCCTTATTACAACAAAAAAAGGAAAACAGGGAGACGGTAAAATTAGTGTGAAAGCCAATGTGGGTGTTTCTCAGGCTACCGATATGCCCCAAATGCTGAATGCCGCCCAATATGCGGAACTCAGCAACGAAATGCTTTCTGCCGGTGGTGTGGCACCTAATCCGGCATGGGCTGACCCGGCATCGCTGGGAGAGGGCACAAACTGGATTGATGCCATGTTCAATCCGGCGCTTTCACAAATTTATTCCCTGAGTTATTCGGGCGGTGGTGATAAAAACAATTATTATGTATCGGGCAGTTATTCAGATATTGACGGGATTGTAAAGAGTGTCGGATATAAACGACTGACCCTGCAGCTGAACGGGACACATAAAGTTAAACCCTGGATTGAATTCGGACATAATATAAGTTTCAGCTACGATAAAAAAACAAGCGGAACATATAGCCTTAACGATGTATTCCGGTCACTGCCTACCCAGCCCATATTCGAAGAGGACGGAACGTATGCCGGTCCGGAAGGAAATTCATACTGGGTGGGAAACATCAGGAACCAATACGGAACGGCCGAGATCGATAAAAACCTAACACAGGGATACAATCTGCTGGGTACGGTATATGCCGAGGCTTCCATACTTAAGGGTTTAAAATTCAAATCTCTGGGCAGCGTGGAAGCTAAATTCGCATACAACACTAATTTTATTCCTGCCTATAAATGGAAACCCATAGAAGTGGCGGCTTCTTCCCTGTATAAAGGTACCGGAAGGTATTTCAGTTACTTGTGGGATAATTATTTTACTTATGACAGAACATTCGGGAAACATTCAATCAATGCTATGGCCGGAGCCAGCCTTCAATGGGGCAGTGAAGACTATTTTAACGGAACAAAAGACGAATTTCTGAAAGACGAGGTGAACCAGCTTAAAAATGCCACCAATATCCTGTCTTTTACCGGGAGCGGAAGCGAATGGGCCCTGGCATCTTTTATGTTCAGAGCCAATTACTCCTATGCCGATAAATATTATGCTACCGTGACGGTACGTGAAGACGCCTCTTCCCGTTTTGGTGCCAATAACCGATGGGGAACTTTTCCGTCTTTCTCTCTGGCCTGGAGGCTGAGCAATGAATCGTGGTTTAACCGTCACGGCTTTGTTTCCGACCTGAAATTACGTGCAGGCTACGGGATTACGGGAAACCAGAATATCGGGAATTATACGTTTGCTTCTACATTCAATACAGGGCTCTATGTATTTAACGGAAAAACGGTCAGTACCCTGGTGGCGAACAAAATGCCGAATCCTAACGTTCACTGGGAAGAGGTGAAACAGTTTAATATAGGAGTTGACCTTGGCTTTCTGGACAATCGTCTGAGATTGTCTGTAGATGCATACGACAAAGACACAGACGATATGCTGGTTGCCATGGCAGTTCCTGTATCGTCGGGCTATTCAGATATTGAC
>JAQVSH010000046.1 GCA_028700615.1 Bacteroidales bacterium | reverse complement strand
CAGAATTCCCACCCCTCAACCCGCCACTCCGGAAGCAGTTGCTGAAGTCATCAAAGAAATCTGCAAACACTTCAAATGGAAAGATGCTGTAGGATGCGGGTATCCGGGAGTCGTTCAGAACGGAGTTGCCAAAACGGCCGCCAATATTGACAAAACATGGATTGATACAAATGTCGAAGGCCTGATTCAAAAAGTGACCGGCTCTCCTGCCAAAGTCCTCAATGATGCAGATGCTGCCGCCATTGCTGAAATGAAATACGGAGCCGGACGGAAAAACCGCGGACTCATTATTACGATTACGATCGGAACAGGGGTTGGAGTTGCCATGTTTACCCAAAAAAAACTGGTTCCCAACTGTGAACTGGGCCATATTTTTCTCCCGGAATTCGGAGAAGCTGAAAAATGGATGTCCGATGGCGCCAGAAAAGCTCTGAAATTGGAATGGGATGAATGGATGGAACGGATCGATCTCTATTTAAAACATCTGGAATCCCTGTTCTACCCGGATATGATTATTATAGGGGGAGGCCTTGCCAAAAAATTGGATCCGGGAAAAATGCCTTTTACTACCCAATGTAAGGTGGTTCCCGCAAAACTACTCAACGAAGCAGGCATCATCGGAGCCGCATATGCAGCCTCCAAACTGGAATAAGTCTTAACCCTGACAATGGACAAAGACACAAGCTCGATTCAAAAAAGAAGGAGAACTCCTTTCATTATTCTCCTTTATCTTGTTGCTTTTGGCATCATTATTTTTGTTTTTCCGAGAAAAGGAAAATTTTCTTACGAATTTTCCGTGGGAAGGCCCTGGTTGCAAAGTGAACTCTATGCGCCCTATGATATTCCCCTGCTAAAAGCCGAATCTGAAATTCAGAAAGAAAAAGACAGCCTGATCCGTTTTTCACCCTACTATTTCAGGTGGGACGAAGAAGCTTACGACCGCGGATCCAAAGAGCTGGCCCGGCTGTTTTCCGAATACCTCGAACATCTTCAATCCACTGGAAAAGAAAAAAATGTTTTACTTTCCCAGGCGCTGGAACAGGGCATGAAGCCTTTCAGAGACATTTATGAAACCGGAATCATTCAACTGAATGAAGAAATCGAAGAAAAGCTCATGAAATCGGACTCCTCCTCGATCCATTTAAGAGTAATCCGGAACAATATCGGAGAATACGCAGAACTATCCGATTTCTATTCTCAAAAATCAGCCTTCACCAAAATCCGGGACGCCTTCAAAAACAAACCTCTTTGGGTAGACTTTCTGAATGCAACCAATATTGCCGACCTGCTGGCCCCCAACATTCTCTATGATCAGGAAGCCACCCTGAATATCCGCACCGAGTCCGTCAACAACATCTCCCTCACCAAAGGAATCTGGCCGGCCGGAAAACTTATTGTCAGCAGGGGAGAAACCGTGAATCGTGAAAAATTTATCATTCTCAATTCTTTCAGGGAAGAATTTGAAAACCGCACCGGTTTTTCCGAAGGAACCAGTCAGATTATCATAGGACAGGCCTCTGTAATCCTATTGATCCTGAGTATTCTATTCCTTTTCTTCCGGTTTTATGAACCTTTCATTTTTTATAATTTTAAAAAACATGGATTTATTATTATGATGGTAACCGTCACAGTGGTATTCGCTGCGCTGGTCTCCCATTCCGAAAAAATCCATTTGTACATTGTTCCATTCACCCTTCTGGCCATTATTCTTCAAACATTTTACTCATCCAAAGTCACTGCAACTTCTTACGCAGCCACGATTATACTGGTAGGATTCTTTGCTCCGGCCGCTTTTGAATTTATCATACTTAATTATGTAGCGGGAGCCACCGCCATATACAATGCCAACGGCCTATACCGCCGGAATATACTATTCCGCAACGTAATCCTGATTTTTATTGCCTACTCGGTCACTTTTCTGGCCATGTTCCTGCTTCAGGACGGGGACATTGAAAAATTCAATTTCGACTATTTGGTCTGGTTTGCTCTTAGTGCGGGATTTTCCCTGCTGACCTACACCCTGATTTTTATTATTGAGAAAATCTTCGGATTTCTCTCCGATGTCCGTTTGATGGAGCTGATCGACACCAACCAGCCATTACTCCGTCAACTTTCTGAAAATGCACCCGGAACCTTTCAACACTCCCTTCAAATCTCCAACATTGCCGAAGAAGTCATTCGCCATATCGGAGGAAACCCTTTACTGATAAGAGCCGGAGCCATGTATCATGATATCGGAAAAATCAAACAACCGCAATATTTCATTGAAAATGTTTCCGGGGAGAACCCCCATGAACATCTTTCCATCGAAGAAAGCACAGCCATTATCCTGAAACATGTCACAGACGGTATTGAAATCGCTCAAAAACACAGACTACCCACACAAATCATTGATTTTATCCAGACCCATCACGGAACTTCCGTCGTTCAATTTTTTTACAAAACCTACACCCATCAAAACCCCGGAATAGAAGTAGACATCCGGAAGTTTTCTTATAAAGGGCCCAATCCCTTCTCCAAAGAAATGGTCGTTCTGATGATGTGCGACGCCTGTGAAGCCGCTTCACACAGTCTTCCAGAAAAAAATTCTGACACCATTCATGAGATGGTAGACAAAATCATAGACTACCAGATGAAAAATGAAAGCTATATGGATGCAGACATTACCTTCAGATCGGTCACTCAGGCGGCAGAAATCATCAAGAAAAAAATAATGAATATTTATCATGTACGAATTGCATATCCTCAATAAAAAAAACAGCAAAAGTGTTGCATAACATTTTTTTATTATATTTGCACGGTGATTAAGATTAAGACCAATATTCCAATGTCTGCCACAATACCCGATAGAACCGCTTTCGACTTCACAGATTTTTCTCTGTGTGGTTTTTACTTTTATTACTTTTTTGCTCGGAAAAACTTTCGGGAGTAATGGTCATGGATAATAATAAGACTAAAAGCCCCGAAGTGATTCGGGGCTTTTTTTATTAAAAAAATTAAACAAAAGCATAAAAAATGAACCAACCTCAAAACAAAAAAAATCATACCAGGGTTGTTATACTGGGTGGTTACGGCACCTTTCACGAAATTGCCGCCCTGAATTACTTCGGACAAGAATCGCTTGAAATACTGCCATCCACCAATTTCAAAGAACTATTCGGAGCCTTATCAGACGGAAAAGCCGATTATGGCATTACTGCCATTGAAAATTCCGTTGCAGGCAGCATCATACCTAACTACCAGTTACTGAACGATTATGAACTTCCTATTGTTGGGGAAATTTACCTTCGGATTTACCAAAATCTGGCTGCCCTTCCCGGACAAACCATTGAAGACCTTAAAACCGTATACTCCCACCCCATGGCCATACTCCAATGCAAGCGGTTTTTTGACAATTACCCGCAGATACAACTCATTGACAGCACCGACACAGCCTCTTCCGCCCGAAAAATTCATAACGAAAAACTCAGTGGAGTCGGCGCCATTTGCAGCCTGCAGGCCGCAGAAAATTACCAGCTGGAAATTCTGGGACGCAGCATAGAAAGCAACAAAAAAAATTATACCCGCTTCCTCATTCTTCGTGACAGTAAAACTTCGGCTTATGAAAATCCGGAATCCACCAAATCCTCTGTTTGTTTCTCCCTCGCCCACGAAATCGGAAGCCTCGCAAAAATACTATCCATATTTTCCTTCTTTGACATCAACCTCTCTAAAATTCAATCCCTTCCTATCATAGGAAAAGAATGGGAATACCTTTTTCACGTTGACCTTGAATACAATAATTATCTTCGATACCGTCAAGCCATTGAATCCGTTCAACCCTTTACCGGAGAATTTAAAATTCTGGGAGAATACACACAAGGACAAATTATTACTGAATAAACTCAAGAAAATGAAAACAATCCTCGACCTCAAACCTGTTTTTAATCCGGATGAAAATCCAAGACCTGTCATCATTGCCGGTCCATGCAGTGCAGAAACCGAAGAACAGGTAATGGAAACTGCACATCAACTTAAAAATATCGGAATCAAAATATACCGCGCCGGGATATGGAAACCCCGCACACGTCCCAATGCATTTGAAGGCATCGGATCCATCGGCCTTTCCTGGTTAAAACGCGTAAAGGAAGAAACGGGCATGCTGACCACCACCGAAGTAGCCAACATGAAACACGTATACGAAGCCCTGAAATTTGGAGTAGATATTCTCTGGATCGGAGCCCGCACCTCTGCCAACCCCTTTGCCATGCAGGAAATCGCCGATACGCTCAAAGGGGTAGACATCCCGGTACTGGTCAAAAACCCCGTCAATCCCGATATAGAACTCTGGATCGGAGGCATTGAAAGGCTTCTGGCTGCCGGAGTAGACCGTATCGGGGTCATTCACAGAGGATTCAACACCTATTCAAAAAGCGTATACCGAAACGATCCGCATTGGCAACTTCCGATTGAAATCAGAAGAAGAATCCCCAACATCACCCTGATCGGAGATCCAAGTCATATGGCCGGCAAGCGCGAATTCATCATGGAT
Organism: Bacteroidales bacterium; assembly: GCA_028700615.1. Taxonomy (GTDB): domain Bacteria; phylum Bacteroidota; class Bacteroidia; order Bacteroidales; family UBA4181; genus JAQVSH01. The sequence goes on along the minus strand of JAQVSH010000046.1, from coordinate 6,167 downwards.
CTTAGCCAAAGAGCCATGGATCTTCAATATGACGGACTCATGATTGAATCCCACTGCGATCCTGAAAATGCATGGAGCGATAAAGACCAGCAGGTCACTCCTGAACACTTGAAATATATTCTCGACAAACTCATTCTCCGCCAGCCCAAAGCCAGCGACCAGCAAGCCATCACGCTCGAAGAAATGCGCGAAGAAATTGATAAATACGACCAGGAATTACTCGAAATCTTTGACAAACGTATGAGAATTTCAGACCAGATTGGTACCTTTAAAAAACAAAATAATATCACTATCTTGCAAACCTCCCGCTGGGACGAAATCGTTACACAACGAACCAACACCGGTCTTTCAAAAGGACTTAGCGAAGAATTTGTCACCAAAATATTCTCCGCAATCCACCAGGAATCGATCAATCGTCAAACCCGCATCATGAACAGCGATGACAAAGTCAATTAAGATCACCACTTCCTCAGGGACAGAATCGGTAATCCGTATCGGAGACACCCTCCGCTTCCTGAACGATGATCTGCCCAAAGACAAAAAAATCATCGTCATCACCGATGAAAACCTTCTCCGGCATTACGGACACATCCTTTCCCAATACCCTCTGATCGTCATTGGAACAGGAGAAGAAAACAAAACGATGAAAACCCTGGAGAAGATCTATCACGAACTACTCCAGGCCGGAGCCGACCGGAGCAGTTTTATTCTCGGATTCGGAGGGGGCATTGTCTGTGATGTGGCCGGATACGCAGCATCCACCTATATGAGGGGCATTCCCTTCGGATTTGTTTCCACCAGCCTGCTTTCCCAGACAGATGCCAGTGTCGGAGGCAAAAACGGGATTAATTTTGAAGGATATAAAAACATGATCGGGACCTTCACACAGCCCCGCTTCGTCCTTTGCGACCCATCCCTGTTTAAAACCCTTCCCGAACGTGAATTTCGCCAGGGATTTGCAGAAGTGATCAAATCCGCTCTGATCCGCGATCCGGAATTTGTTCAGTATCTTGAAGAAAACACCGGGAAAGCCCTTGAACAGGACCCTGAAACCCTCCGGCATATCCTTCAGGCCACGGTTCAAATCAAAGCGGACATTGTGACCAGAGATGAAAAAGAAAAAGGAGAAAGACGGTTGCTGAATTTCGGACACACCTTCGGCCATGCCATTGAAAAACTGACCAGAGAATACACCCACGGAGAAGCCGTCTCCATCGGGATGCACCTTGCCGCAAAAATTTCGGAAAAAACAGGGCTGCTCTCCGGAGAAAAAACCAAAAGAATGGAACGGTTGATCTTATCCTTCGGACTCCCTTCTGCAACCCGGATTGATCCGGTTCAACTATGCAACGCATTACAAAAAGACAAAAAAAGAGAAGGACAAACCCTTCACCTTATTCTTCTTGAAGACTTAGGAAAAGCCACCATAAAAGACTTTCATCCTGATGAAATTCTGCAAATAGTACAATCATGATCTGCGTCAGTCTTGCAAACACCGACCTGCTTACCTGCCTCCACAAAGCCGCAGAATACCCTATGGTAGAAATCCGCCTGGATCTTTTTCATTTCGATCCCGAACAGATTGCCCTCATAGGACAAACCTCCAATCCCTGGATTGCCACCTGCAGGCCCGGAAAATACAATGAACGGGAAAGGACCGTACAACTCGCAGCCTCCATTCGGGCGGGAGCCTCCTGGATTGACCTGGAATACGAAAGCAGTCCGGAATTTAAAAAAGACCTGATCGAACTGGCCCGGAAAGAGCGCTGCAAAGTCATCATATCCTGGCATGACTTTGAAAAAACCCCTGAGGTTCAATGGCTGGACAAACTCATCACAGACAGCCGCAAAATGGGGGCAGACCTGGTAAAAATAGTTCCCACGGTTCAAAACTCCGGGGATGCCGCCAAAATTATGGGATTGTACGAACGTCATCAAGATCTCATTGCTTTCGGAATGGGAGAAAAGGGTAAAATCACCCGGATCGCGGCCCCTCTGCTGGGAGCCCCGTTTACATACGCATCGGCCTCTGACGACAAAGCAATTGCTCCCGGTCAGATCGCATACCATGACCTGATAAACATCTACAGTAAATTATAAATCATGAATACCTTTGGACGAATCTTCCGTGTCAGCCTTTTCGGCGAATCTCACGGTTCCACGATTGGCATCATCATTGACGGGTGTCCTCCCGGGATTCCCTTAACTGAAGAAGACTTCACCGCAGACCTTCAACGCAGAAAAAGCGGAGTGACAGGGACCACTCCCCGGATTGAAGAAGACCGCCCCATACTGGCCAGCGGGATTTTTCAGGGATACACCACAGGGGCACCCCTTACCATTTTATTCCAAAATCAGAATACCCACTCCGAAGACTACTCCAGATTTGTTTCCACGCCAAGACCGGGTCATGCCGATTTTACCGGGAACCAGAAATTTAAAGGTTTCAACGACCCCAGAGGAGGAGGACATTTTTCCGGACGTATCACCCTGACGCTTGTTGCCGCCGGAGTCATCGCCAAAAAAATTCTGGCTCCGACTAACATTCAAAGCAGTATTCTGGAAATCGGAGGAAAGACTGAATGGAATAAAATCCTTGAGGAAGCCATCGCAGACAAAGACTCCCTGGGAGGCATTGTAGAATGCTGGATCACCGGAGTGCCTGCCGGATGGGGAGAACCCTTCTTTGACAGCATAGAATCAAATCTTGCCCACATTCTTTTTGCCATTCCTGCCATCAAAGGAGTAGAATTCGGATCCGGATTTGCCGCAGCCCGGATGAAAGGCAGCGAACACAACGACAGGATACTCAATGCCGAAGGCAAAACCGTAACACAAAATGCAGGAGGCATCAACGGAGGCATCAGCAATGGCAACGATCTGATTTTCCGTGTAGCCATCAAACCCACCTCATCTATCGGAATACCTCAACAAACCTTTAATTTTCAGATTGGTAAAACAGAAATACTCGAAGTCACGGGAAGACATGACGCCTGCATTGCCCTGAGAATACCTCCGGTCATAGAAGCCGCCGCCGCCATTGCCCTGGCTGATTTTAAACTATTATACTGCTAAAAAAAACAAATCATAAAATGAAAATTCTTATCCTCGGAGCCGGAAATATGGGCTCCTTTTTCGTAGAATCCCTCTGTCTGGAACACGATGTAGCCGTCTTTGACACCGATAAGACCAGACTCAGATACCTTTTTCATACCAGAAGATTCGTGAATTACGAACAAATCGAGGCGTTCCAGCCGGAAATGCTTATTAACTGCGTAAGTTTACAGCACACCCTTAGAGCCTTTGAGGACGTTCTCCCCTGGATTCCCGAGACTTGCATGATTTCTGATATCACCTCGGTCAAAACCGGACTCCCCGAATACTACAAAAAAACCGGGCGTCCCTTCGTATCCACTCACCCTATGTTTGGGCCCACCTTTGCCAACCTCAAAGAACTCAGTTCACAAAGCGCCGTCATCATCAGCGAAAGCGATGAGAAAGGAAAATCTTTTTTTCGTGATTTTTACGGAGCGCTAAAACTTCAACTCCATGAATACACCTTTGACCAGCACGACCAGACTACAGCCTACAGCCTCTCCATCCCCTTCACCTCTTCCCTGGTTTTTGCCGCGTGCATGAAACCCCAGGAAGCGCCGGGGACAACATTCAAAAAACATATGGAAACCGCCAAAGGCCTGATGTCGGAAGATAACTATCTATTGTCCGAGATCCTTCTAAACCCCTATACCCTTCCCCAGCTTGAAAACATCGAACAAGCCCTGGTGAACCTGAAAAACATGATCAAAGAAAAAGACCAGAAGGGACTTCATGCCTATTTTCAACAAATCAGGCATAATCTCAGAGAAACGTGTTAAATTTGGAAAAATAATCTACTCATCCAACAAACAAAAACATTCTCATGAAACCTTCACTTTGCATCCTGACCATTCTGTTTTGCATGACACTGCAAATTCAGGCGCAAAACAGCCCCGAAGTCATCAGCCGGCTTGAAATCGTTGACGTAAAAACCGGAGAAAGAACTCTTGTAAAAGAATTTGACTATTTGATCGAAGCCCCAAACTGGACGCCTGACGGTAAATATCTCATTTACAATAGTAAAGGACTCTTATATAAAATACCGGTACAGGGAGGCAATCCCGAATTAATTCCCACCGGTTCAGCCAAAAAACTCAACAATGACCACGTACTGTCATTTGACGGAACTTTCTTTGCCATCAGCGACCAGACCAAAGGACAGTCACAGGTCTTCACCGTCCCGTTCACCGGAGGAGAAGCCAAACTGATCACCCCTAAAGCCCCCAGTTATCTTCACGGCATTTCCACAGATGGGAAAACCCTCAGTTACTGCGCCGACCGTAATGGAAACTATGACGTATATATTATTCCGACCGAAGGCGGAGAAGAAATCCGTCTCACGGACGCCGAAGGCCTGGATGACGGGCCGGAATATGCCCCCAACGGAAAACACATCTGGTTTTGTCCCGTACGCAGCGGCAATATGCAGGCATGGAGGATGAACCTGGACGGAAGCGATCAGAAACAAATGAGCATAGATGATTCCAACAACTGGTTCCCCCACGTTTCCCCCGACGGAAAACTGGTATCCTTTATAGCTTACAACAAAGACGAAGTACCTCCCGGAAGCCACCCCGCCAATAAAAACGTTGAAATCCGCCTGATGAGCTCCCAGGGAGGAAAAGCAACCACCCTGGTCAAACTTTTTGGAGGACAGGGAACGCTCAACGTAAACTCTTGGGCGCCTGACAGCAAAAAACTTGCATTTGTAAGCTACCAGCTTAAAAAATAAAGACATCAACCCATGCGGATTGATATTATCTCTGTACTGCCCGAACTGATGGAGAGCGCTTTTGCGCACTCCATCATTAAACGGGCTATCGACAATAACCTTGTCGAAATAAAACTTCACAATCTGCGGGATTACTCCGAAGACAAACATCGCAGAGTAGACGACTACGCTTTCAGCGGAGAAGCGGGCATGGTCATCCGGATTGAACCGGTCTATAAAATCATCCGCATCCTCCAGTCAGAAAGAACCTATGATGAAATCATCTATACCTCTCCTGACGGAACACTTCTGAACCAACAAGAAGCCAACAAACTTTCCACCCTTAACAACATCATCATCCTCTGCGGACATTATAAAGGCATAGACCACCGTATCCGGGAACACCTTATCACCAAAGAAATCTCCATAGGAAACTACGTCCTTTCGGGAGGAGAAATCCCGGCCGCCGTCATCACAGACGCACTGGTCAGACTGATTCCCGGAGCCCTCGGCGATGAATCCTCCGCCCTCTCCGACTCCTTTCAGGATGACCTTCTCTCCCCTCCGGTATACACCCGGCCTGCCGAATTCAACGGCTGGAAAGTGCCTGAAATTCTTTTAAGCGGTAACCCCGCAGCCATTGATCAATGGAAATTTGAACAATCTGTGGAACGCACCCGCCGGCTTCGCCCCGATCTTCTTGAATAAATCAGGTATTTTCAATAAACCTTTCGTCAAAATTGACCAGATATAACTTTTCAACCGCCCTGGTAAAAGCGGTATATATCCACCGTAGATAATCGGAAGTGAGCATATCCTCCTTAAACCATCCCTGATCCACAAAAACCGCCTTCCACTGCCCTCCCTGTGACTTATGACACGTAACGGCATAGGCAAATTTTATCTGCAAAGCATTGAAATAAGGATCCTCCCTCACAGCTGCCCACCGCTTGGAAGCCACCCGGATATGAGCATAATCTTCGGCAACGGCATAAAACAGCCGTTTATTATCCTCTGAAGACAAAGCAGGAGTCTCCTGTACAACGGTATCCAGCAACAAAATCCCCGAAACTTCATAATCCCCATAATCAGGCAACACAAGATCCGCATGCAAAAAACGGAACCCATACCGTTCTTCATACCGACCGATTCGCTTAATCCGGGCAATATCCCCGTTAGCCAGAAAATCCAGCCGATCATTCTCGGCAACCCAATGATAATTATTTTTCACCACCATAATATAATCCCCGGAAGAAAACTCTTCCTCCATACACAGCACCCGGCTCCGGATCCCCTGATTATAACGGTTGGCCCGTTTATTGGAACGGCACACCACCATAGTATCTTCCTTCCCATACCT
>JAQVSH010000365.1 GCA_028700615.1 Bacteroidales bacterium | reverse complement strand
TTTGAGGTTTAAGGCAAACTCAACTGCTTCCTTAATTTTTTGCATTCCACGATGCCTACTGACAATGAGTAGAAGACGAAACATAGTATCTAAACCTGATAGTTCTTCCGCTAAAACTTGATAAACCATTTCTGGTGAAAAACTTGGACTTGCGTAGTTTAGAGGAGAACATCGCAGTTCCATGTAGGAAATATGATCTTTAATACATTTCTCCCTGATTATTCGGCAAATCTCCCGTAGGCTAACTTCGTCTTTCAGCAAACCCGAACCCTGCAGGTCCCCTAAGCGTTCATAACGTTCAAAGCCAATTCCCCGAAATTGCTCTTTACCTATCTCAAAGTCCCTGTAAATAAATCGCTTCAGCCTTTCCGGGTGGTTTCGGAACGTGTAAAGAAATCCTGCATCGCAGAGAGGCTCTTTGATACCAAGTATGTAGTTACGGATTTGTTTCTCTCGTCCACCAAAAGATTCTATAAGCAAATGGTAGTTTTCATCATCAACCATCTGTTGAGTGTTTTTCAACCACTTAGCATAAAATGGATTACGCTCTTTTGTTATTTCTATGTCGGATTCATTTGCCAGAGCCACTCGCAACATTTCGTCTGGATCGAGTACGCCCCCCAGATGACAGTGCAGTTCCGGTTTTGGAAGCATTTTTAACCACAGCAAATCCGCCTCTTTCGTTTTCATCTCCTGGCCAACACGATAGCTCTGAAGATCCCTAATCTTGTCCAGAGGAAGGAGTTGTAGAGCCAGGAATGACGATTGACTGTCGGTACCAGTTCTTTGGCGGTATGCGTTTATCATTAGGTTACCTGATTGCTCAAGACGATTCTGGATAATCCCTAAAAGCTTGACCTCTCCAGCCTCATTTAGTGATTCATTAACTGGGAAATCTCTCGAACAAATTTTGGGCTCAATAAGAGTTAAGGGATGGGGATTCCGTTTCCCGCTGACAATTAAAGGAGAAAAACAATTAGCAACTTCTGCCGGAGGTATATTAACAAGTAATTCGGCATTAGGATGTTGATAGGTTAGGGGAATAGCACCATTATCCATTAAATGAATAATTGCATCGGATCCAAAGATCTCAGCTGCCTGTAAGATATCTGTACTCATGGTTTTGCGTCCACCAGCCAAAGAGAAATACTTTTTACCACCTGCCGATGCGGCAGATGCTTTCAATACCACTCGGCAAACCAGTTCCCGAAAAAAATCCACCTCTGAAACATTGTTGAACTCCCGGATCTGAGAAAAACTATAAAACGCAAAACGCAACGCAGGTTCAAGATTCAATGCCCATTTCTTCAACTGATCAATCCCTGAGGTCACCTGCTTCCCATTCGTAGTAATGATCCAGCATTCATCAACCGGTTCAATCATATATTGTCTTCTCAGGGTGTCAATTCTTGCTTTTTGACTGTGTTCCCTATAAAAGGGATATAAATCAGGATTAGTAAAGCCAAGTATCTCTGGCACAACAGGCCAGGATGCCCCTAAGGTCAGGATAAGAATATTCACAACTAGGCTTATGGATAAATATTGATTAATTCAGAAATTCTCTTGCCGGAGGTCAGGTCATCCCGGTCAATAATCCTGATATTGAATAGACTGGCCCTCTTTAGATTGTCCTGATATTTCTCAGGGTTATCAGCAATTCGATCAAGTATAAAAATGCTGGTATTGGCAAACAAACCCATGCTTTGTCGAAGCGAAAACGCCTTATATAAGGTATCTGTCAAAATATTATGGCTTTTAATGTTTCCATTAGGCTGTATCGCTGGGGCCATCACTGATGTCTTGCATTCAATGGCATAAATCCTATTCCGCCAAGTCAACAAAACATCCATTTCGTTTTGAACTTCCTTTCCTTCTCGATTCTCTTTTCTAATCACCAGACCCGTCTCAATTTGGTTGTTCTCTAATTGCAGGTCCTCTTTAATGGCTGAAGTAACATATTCTTCAAACCATTCGCCAGTTAAATACTTTACTTCCAATCCATTTAGAACATCTTTTGAATCAGAGGGGAAGTTTATTTCATCTAAAAATTCTTTAAGACCCGTTATTGAACTCACATCCACGGCTCTATTTTTTCTTTTTGTGAGCAACTGATGGATGGTCATCTGATATTTTTGCCAGGTACCTTGGATATAGTGATTGAAAACGCTCTTGGTGAAATCTATTGATAAGCTACTTGCGACAGTGCGCTTTGATACAAAACCGTAGGAAACAAGGTACGTATCCAAGTCCACCGATGACCTAAGCTTCTTAGGTTCCCTTTTTTCATCTGGAGTTAGTCTGATCAATCGATCGTCACTGCCAGTCAGATAGTAAATCTCTGCGTTACGTTTTTCGAAAAAGCTAAAAGCAGCAATTGTCATCACTTTGGTTCCACCAGTTAGGTTGACAATCACCTTATCAAAGTCATCGAAGGGAAACGTGGCCATTTTCCGCTCGATTTCATTAAAAGAAAATGGGTCAACCAAGAGAGGATCAACCAAGTTATCAGGTTGCAGCTTGCAAGCCTCCTCAATCCACCTTCGAACCCCTTTTTTCTCCATCTCTAGAGTCGAAATGAACAAAAAGTAGTGACATTCAGACCTTAACTCATTGATTAATTGAACATTTGGTATAGGCTGATCACTAACAAGGCTGACTAGTAGTGTTTTC
>JAQVSH010000364.1 GCA_028700615.1 Bacteroidales bacterium | reverse complement strand
TATGGACCTGGCTATAGCGATTGATCATCTGACGCTACAGGCTACCGATTTAGGCCTGGCTACCTGTTGGGTCTGTAATTTTAATCCGGAGATCTGTGTTCAGGAACTTGAACTTCCTGAAGGCTTGGAACCAGCAGTATTGATCCCCTTGGGATATCCGGCCGATGAACCGGATATCACCCGTCACGAAAGAAAAAGAAAATCCCTTTTTGAATTGGTCTTCTGGGAAAAATACGAAGAAGATATTTTATAAGGACGTCCCGGTTTTAATCTCTGGCAATTCAGGATGCTGTTGAGGTATTGTTCCTTTGGGTCATCATTTCCCCAAACCTGCGTCCGTATTCAACAAATTCTTCATTTTTCTTGCCGTTAGGAATAAATTTCGCGGCAAGCGGTTCGATGACTTTTAGTTTCAGAGCCTTCAGATTACCATAAATAATTCCGGAAGCTTCTCCGCTCCATCCGAAGGAGCCAAAACTTCCGGCCAGCTTCAGCCTGTCCCTGATGGGATTGATATAGGCGAATATCTTATAAACCGGCAGAAGCGTGTTCTGGTTAATGGTGGGGGAACCAATCAGAATGCCATCGGCTTTCGTCAGTGCGGATTCCAGATCTCCTCCTAAAATGTTTTCCACATCCAGACAAGTAATATTCAGGTTCTCGTGTTGTTTTAATCCCTCCATAATAGCTTCTGCCTGTTGTTTTGTGTAACCGTAGGCAGAAACGTAGAGTACCAGAACCTCCAGAATTTTTTTCTCCCCTGTAAAAGAAAGATAGTCCAGGGAGCGTTTCTGACTCTGTTCAACCCTTTCTTTCCAGCGAGTGCGCAATATGGGTCCGTGTCCGGTACAAATCGCCTGAATGGGAAGATCCTTGATTTTTTCAATGGCCCTGATCATAAATTTGCTGAATGGCCTGAGAATTACATCAAAATAATGGTCAAAGGCTTTGTCATACCCTTCTTCATGCTCATCCAGCACATTTACCGGACAAAAATGGGCACCAAAAGAATCACAGGTAAACAATAACCGGTCTTCTTCAAGCCAGGTGTAGATACTATCAGGCCAATGCAGATTGGGAGCCCCGATAAATTTTAGTTTTTTGTTTCCCAGATCTAATACGTCTCCATCCTGAACTTTGAGCGATTTAAAAGGTTTATCCATCATCTCGCTCAAATAATTCAGCGCCTGTCCTGAACCCACGACAGTGGCGTTGGGCGCCAGTTCCAGAATATAGGGCAGAGACCCCGAATGATCAGGCTCGGTGTGATCCAGTACTATATATTCAATTTCTGAAATATTACATACCTGTTCTAATTTCTTTTTGTATGGTTCCCAGAACGTGGCCTTTACGGTTTCAATTAAGGTTTTTTTCTGTGCATTAATGAAATAGGCGTTATAGGTTGTACCATAAAGAGTTTCCATGACAATGTCGAAAACCTTCAGATCCTTGTCTAAAACTCCAACCCAACTTACATCAGGGGAAATTTTCAGTATATTATTGTCTTGATTCATGTTTAATAGGTCTTTATATGAATGGAGTATTTTTCTAATATTAACAAGATACAGTGGGAAAGGTTTACCGGTTAAAGCGGATTAATTGTCCCCGGGAAGAATTTACAAATTCCCCGTTTTTGTATACAAGATTGCCGTTTACCCAGGTATGGGTTACACTTGTGTGGAACTGAGTCCCTTCCAAAGGAGACCATCCGCACTTTGCCAAAATATTTTCGGGTTGTACAATCCATGAACTCTGCGGGTCTGCCAGCACGAGATCCGCATAATACCCCTTCCGGATAAAGCCCCGTTGCCTGATGTTGAATAATTCCGCCGGCTGATGGCACATGACCTTTACAACCTGCTCAATAGAGATCTTTCCCATCCGGTGAAGTTCAAGCATCATGACCAGAGAATGCTGCAATAAAGGACCTCCTGAGGGGGCCGTCAGATATTCTCTTTGTTTTTCTTCGGTAGTATGAGGAGCATGATCTGTGGCCACAATATCAAGCGTCTGGTCATTGACCGCTGCAAGTAAGGCTTCCCGGTCTTTTGCTGTTTTGATCGCCGGGTTCCATTTAATTTTGTTTCCCAACCGATCATAATCTTTGTCGTCAAACCATAGATGATGGACACATACTTCTCCGGTGATTTTTTTCTCACACAGAGGTCTCTTGTTGGACAATAAACTTAACTCTTTTGCCGTAGAGAGATGGAGAAGATGCAGGCGGGTACCGTACCGGGAGGCCAGTTCCACAGCCTGTGAACTTGACAGGAAACAGGCTTCTTCACTGCGTATTTCAGGATGACAGCGGACCGGAATCCGGTCTTGGTATTTGTTACGGTATATTTCCAGATTCTTCCGGATGGTGGTTTCGTCCTCACAATGCACTGCAACGAGAAATTTTTTTTGTTCAAAAATTCCCTTGAGTGCTTCGGGGTGATCTACCAGCATATTCCCGGTGGAAGAGCCCATGAATACTTTAATTCCGCAAACGGTTTCCGGATCCGCCTCTTGTAAGACTTTAAGGTTATCATTGGTGGCTCCTATATAAAAGGAGTAATTAGCTAAAGAAGTCATGGCTGCCCGTTCCTGCTTTTCCTTTAATAACTCCAGTGTGATAGTAGGAGGAAGGGTATTGGGCATTTCCATAAATGAAGTGACGCCTCCGGCTA
>JAQVSH010000363.1 GCA_028700615.1 Bacteroidales bacterium | reverse complement strand
ATTTTCGTTGACCCCGAAAGATCCTATTACAATATAATATCTTGCAGGGTAATCTTCATCAGACCCAACAAATTCGGAGGAAATTACTTTTACATTATCGGGAAAAACAGACTTTTCAGAAACATTTTCAACAGAAGTGGAGACTTCTGAGAAAACCTCCTCAGACGGCTTTTCTTCCACCGGAGGAACTTCTGCCATCGATTTTTCTATGGAATCATGGATAGAGGTCCCATTGCCAGACAAGACCGGTTCGGAGAGAATCGTTCCGGAAGTTTGATTCTTCTCCAAAGAATCCAGGCCCCGTGTATATTGCTCCAACAATTCCGGCTCAGGCCGGCCGTTTATGGAGGTAACATACCAGGCTAAAATCCCGGTAAGTGCAACAGCAAAAATCACCGCCAGGGTAATAAGCATTGTTCTGTTGAGGGTAAATTTTCTCTTCATAAAGCAACCGTGTTAAATTTTCAGAAACCTCTTTGTCTCATGGCCTCAAAAGTAAGAATAGCCGTACTGACAGAAACATTTAATGAATCTATGCTTCCTCTCATGGGGATTTTGATGCGGGCATCCGCATGTTCCAGCCAAAACGGAGTCAGTCCATCCGCTTCAGTGCCCATGACAATGGCTGACGGACGTCTGAAATCAACTTCATGATACCATTCGGATGCTTTTAATTCAGCAGCATAGATGTTAATCTTCTGTTGATGTAAATAATTGAAGGCCTCCTCTGAGGAACAGGAAACTACCTGATTGGTAAACAAGCATCCAATACCCGAACGGATCACATTTGGATTAAACAGATCCGTCTGAGGATCACAAACAATCACAGCATCCACCCGTGCGGCATCGGCCGTTCTCAGGATTGCACCCAGATTTCCCGGTTTTTCAACAGATTCCATCACGATCAAAAAGGGAGATCCGGATAGTTTTAAGTCTCCAAGTTTTAAAAACCGGGAATAAAATACCATGATTAAGCCGTCGGAATTATCCCGGTAAGCCATTTTTTCAAACACCTGAGGGGTAATTTCAAAACGATTTACGGTTTCCGGAAGCTTTAATAGAATTTTATTCACGGATGAAGCGTCCGCTTTTTCCGGACAAATAAAAATAGATTCGGCCCTGTATGCAGAATGCAGGGCCAGTTCAATTTCTCTGAGTCCTTCTACAATAAAAAGCTGCTTTTCTCTTCTTTCCGCAGACTTGGAAAGGTTGAGCACTTGTTTGATCCGGGGATTCTGAAGACTGGTTATTTTATCCATAAGGGTTGCGCCAGATAGCGGAGCATAGAAAAATCCTTGTATTTTTACAGTATTGTAATCACAGGTCTTTACTTCGTACAAAAATAATAAAACCCTCATATTTGTCTGAATGGATACCCGGAAAAAACATTTATCAGGAAACCTGATACCGGAAAAAATCAGGATCTGTATGCAAATTCTGTTGTTTATAAGCCTGTTAACGGCTTTTTCCCCTCTAAGGGCCATATCTCAGGATCAATTATCCCCGACAGATTTTTTAGAGCAATCTATCCTGCAGAATCCATCTCTCAGGGGAGCGGTGGCAGGAGCCAAAGCCATCAGGCTGGAAAGCGGAGAAACGCTGGCGTCTTATCAGGAAAATCTGAATCTGATCCCCGCCTCTTGCATGAAGCTGATGACTACCGGACTTGGATTAAGAATGCTGGGGCCGGAATTTCGTTTTATTACCCGATTGTCCTACACAGGAATCCTTGTTGAAGGAACCCTGAAAGGCGATCTGATCCTCTCGGGGGGAGGAGATCCCTCTCTGGGTTCGGAAGAATTTCCGGGAACAAATGCCAGCCTGGTGATCAATGCTTTTCTGGAGGCCATCCGGTCTGCCGGTATACGCACCATTGAGGGTAAAATCAGCACCTCTTCCGACATTTATCCCGATCAACCCATCGCTCCTTCCTGGCAGTGGGAAGATTTTGGAAACGGATACGGGGCCTCTCCCCGGGGAATCAACTGGAAAGACAATTCCTTTGAATTGGTTTTTCTCCCCGGAAAAAGGCCTGGGAAAGCAGCTGTAATTCAAAATATTCCAGATTTTGTCAAGGAAGAAAAAATAGAAAACAGGGTGATTACGGGTAAGGCGGGCTCAAAAACGACCATCAATATCTACTCGGTTCCGAACCATCCCGGTTACCTGGCAGAAGGGACCATTGCTCCTGAAGTCCGTTCCGTGAAAGTTGAGGCGGCCACAACCCGACCCGAGTCTTTGTTCATTCACGATTTGAAAGAGGCGTTGAAATTGTCCGGTATTGAGGTCCTTAACAAATCTTTCGCAAAAGATCTCCGCAGCACGGAACTCCTCTCCATTCAATCTCCTTCGTATATCGTCATCGCTCAAAAGACCAATGAGAAAAGTATTAATTTCTTTGCTGAATCTATTTTTAAACAAATCGGATTAAGATCTTCTTTCGGAGGTTCCTATTCTGGAGGGAAAGAGGCCATGGACTCCATTTTGGAGAGTATAGGGCTTAATCCGGAGCTAATCCGGCTGGTTGACGGAAGTGGGCTGTCCAGAAAAGACCATATATCCGCCGGATTCTTCTGCTCTTTTCTTCAAAAAATGTACGAAACATCTGATTTTAATACTTTTATTCAGTGTATTCCCCGGGGAGGGGAAGGAAATTTGACCCGGTTTCTAAAAGGGTCCCC
>JAQVSH010000045.1 GCA_028700615.1 Bacteroidales bacterium | reverse complement strand
TCAGTACCCGGTTTTGTTTTGTTTTCTATGTCCTTGTTTTTGAGTGCTTATTCATTATCCCGGGCTTCGGGCAAAAGGTGTATGAAGACAGCCTCATGAATGGCAATAATTACGAAAAGGCGGCCTTTAGTCTTTGGTTTAAGAACGATATTCAAAAAATACGGGGGATTATTGTCCTTGTGCCCGGTTCAAATGATGACGGGAGGAATATGGTTCGTGATACCGCATGGCAGCATTTGGCTGTAAAACACAATTTTGCTTTGCTGGGATGTTATTATCAGGATAAAGTTCATGATTTCATGGACATAGAGCATTATGCGGACGTGAAAAACGGGAGCGGTCAGGCGTTGCTGGATATCCTCGGCATTTTTTCAAAGTCATCGCAGCATACTGAACTGGCTGAGGCTCCTTTGGTTTTATGGGGCATGTCGGCAGGAGGGGAGTTTAATTATGAATTTCTATGCTGGAAACCGGAGCGGGTTGCCGCTTTTGTGGTGAACAAGGGGGGTATTTATTATACTGCTTTGGCTCCAGTGGCAGCCTGGAATGTACCCGGTGTTTTCTTTATCGGAGAAAAGGATTTGCCTTCCAGAAATCATGTAATAAAAGGGATTTTTTCACTTAACCGGAGATTTGGCGCTCAATGGATTTTTGCGGCGGAGCCCGGTGTAGGTCATGAATTTAGAAAATCAGGCGCTTTTTCCCGTTTCTTTTTTGACCGGGTGATTCCGATGCGTGTTCCTGTGGACGGGGTCAGCGGAGCGACTTCTCTTTCAAAATTATCCTCCGGTTACACCGGGGATCCTGCTACAAGGGAGATTCAGCCTGACTCGGTGAAGGCCCGGGATGAGATGTCCTCATGGTTTCCTACCCGCGAAATTGCTGACGAGTGGTTGAATTTTATCAGTGAAAATACATTGAGTAAGCTCAAAAACCCATAAACTCACAATCCATACGGTTATGGAGGCGCATATTCCTGTCGCCGGAGTCTTTTTTTAATTCATATTTGTTATGTAAATGGGAAATATGGAATGGTCAGCAAAGTCAATCATGGTGCTTATAGTACTCTATACGCTGCTGATCATGATTTTTATTTTGCTGAGCCGAAAGCAAAAACAATTATCCGACAAGTTCCTGATCCTTTATGCCCTCGTTGAAATATTTGGGTTGCATAAGTTTTTTGTCCCTTTTACCGGAAATGAAATATTTCTATCCTTTCCACAGTATTATTTTATTTCCATCCCGGTTTGTTACCTCTATACCCCGATTTTTTATCTGTACTTTTTATCGAACGTCCGGCCTGATTTTGTTTTCAGGCGGATCCACTGGTTCCATTTTGCTCTTTTTGCTTTATTTCTGCTCTATTACAGCATTCGCTATTTTTCAATCCCGGTACCTGAAATACAACATCTGATCCGGACCAGGCCGATTTACATCAGGATTGAATGGAGGGTTCATGAGATGGCATTGATGGCTCAATATCTTTTTTATTCCGTCTTATTGCTTCTCGCATCGAAAAAAATCTTTGTCAGGAAACAGGAGGCAAGCCGTAAGAATTATATACTCATTGTCCTGATTGCTTATCTGGCAGGCATTGTCATTTCACTGACCATTACAGCGCTGGCCCTTTTGGGAGTGAATACTGCTGTGGATATTAACTTTTGGGGTATCATGTATTTTTATGCTTTTTTTGTTTTTTTGTTTTTTATGGTCATTCGGAAAATTGAAAGCGACAGGTTAAGAAAGTTTCAAACACAGCTTTTGCCGGATGATGCAAAGGCGCGGGAAATAGAGACCTATGTGTCTGATCAGATCGAGAAACAAAAATTGTATCTTGATCCGGAGCTTACCTTGTCAGGCTGTGCGCAACGATTAAATCTGGATGTCAAAGAGTTCTCGTTTGTATTGAATCACCGTCTCAGGGAAAATTTCAATGAATACATAAACCGCTTAAGAATAGCCTATGCCAAAGAGATGTTGATGAAACATCCTAAAATGACGGTACAGGAAATTATGTACGATTCGGGCTTTAATTCAAAAGCGGTTTTCTATGTTGCGTTTAAAAAACATACCCGCGTATCTCCTAATCTTTTTCGAAAGACCTGCTCCGGAGTGCATCGGGATTAAAAGATTCAATGTTTCTGAAATCACCCTGCTGGTGGTCAGAATAGAGCGTGCTGCCTCCCAGAATGTAAATTCTGTGATTGGCGACTGCCGAGGAATGAAAACATCTACCTGCAGTCATATTTTCTTTTTTCTGCCAGAGATCAGTCAATGGATCATATTCTTCCACTGCCGGAATTCCGGGATGTCCTCCTATTGCATATATTTTCCCGTTGAGCGATTCAACGGCTAAATCTGTTCTCGGAGTGGGCATATTAGCTTTTTGGGTCCATAAACCCATTGCCGGATTGTATTCGAGGACTTTGTTGCCTTCCCCATGTCCCCCGATGACATAAATCTTTCTATTGAATACCACAGCACATGCATTTCTTGCATCAATCGGCATATTAGGCTTTTTAACCCATTCGTTTTTAGAAATAACATACACTTCAAAACAGTAACGCGTTGCGGGATTTCTTGCACTATTATCCCCGCCGATTATGTACAGAGAATCTCCGATCAGGGCGGCACAGGTTTGTTGTCGGGGGGTAGGCATACTTTTAAGTTTCGTCCATTTGTCTGTATCAACATGATATACTTCGAGCTCTGCGCGATAATTGCCATCCCAATCGGCTCCGCCCGCCACATAAATAGAGTTATTATGGTCGGTGGCAATTCCAAAGCAATGCCTCGCGGTAGGCATCCGACCGTTTTTGTTAATACAGGTTTTAGTCAGCGGATCATACTCTTCAACAATATCTGTGTTTTGGTCAGCATCGGTATACGGATTGATAACTCCCCCGATAATGTAAATTTTGTTATGGAGAGATGCGGAACCTGCAAATGCCCTTCCCTGTAGTAATTTCCCTTCATCAGTTTTCCACTCAGTTTGACTTAAGGCACATTGTGTCATAAACAAACACAAGAATAACAGAAGCATGTTTTTCATTTTCTTAGATTTAGAATTTATAATAGCCTCAAAATTATCTTCAGGCATTGTCAATAAAGTCCTGAATTTTTTTTCAGGACTTTATTTATGGGAATTAGTGTTTCATCGTATTTTAGCATGATTCAATAAAAATAATGGATTTGCAGCGATTTGTTTTTTTCCCCGTTATTATATAAGATTGAAAGACGCTCTTGTCATTCCGGCTTTTTTGTTTCGGATCCTCGGGTAAATTATGCTTTCATGTAGATTTTTAATCTTTAAAATGAGGTTGCATGAATTTGTTGTGTTTGAAGAAATCCGCCATTAGTCTTATTCTGATTATTTTTCCTATTTGCATTGATGCGCAAACCGTTGAAAAGAAAATATACCAAACTGATTTAGCCGTTACGGCGCCGGAAATTGACGGGCTGATGAATGATTCCTGCTGGAATCAGGTGGAGTGGAGCGGTGATTTTATACAGAGTGAACCCTATGATAACAAGCCTCCCACACAGCAGACTGAATTTAAAATGCTGTATGATAATGATAATTTGTATGTGTATATCAGAGCATATGATAAGGAAGTGGATAAAATCAGCCGCATCATGTCTCGCCGGGATAATCTTTCCGGAGATCAGGTGCAGGTTATTATTGATAGCTATTATGATCAGCAAACTGCGTTTGCCTTTACTGTCAATGCCTCAGGGGTAAAAGCCGATGAAGCGGGCAGCCGGGACGGAAATAACTGGGATTCCAGCTGGAATCCTGTATGGTATGTAAAAACCTCCATGAATGATAAAGGCTGGTGTGCAGAGATGAAAATTCCATACAGCCAGCTGCGGTTTGGCAAAAAGGATGAGCAGATATGGGGAATTCAGGTCAGACGTTACATTTATCGTTTGGATGAGCTTTCTGCCTGGCAGTTCATTCCCAAAGGCTCTCCGGGGACAATTCACCTTTATGGTGAACTGCACGGAATAAATCAGATCAGTCCCAGAAGACAGGTGGAATTGCTTCCATATCTTGTCGCCAAAACGGAGACCTTTGAAAAGGAGGCCGGAAATCCTTTTAAAGACGGGTCATTAAACGCCCTTAATGTCGGCATTGATGGAAAGATTGCGATCAATAACGACCTGACGCTGGATTTATCCATCAATCCTGATTTTGGTCAGGTGGAAGCCGATCCTTCGGAAGTGAATCTTACGGCTTTTGAAACGTATTTTTCGGAACAGCGTCCGTTGTTTGTAGAAGGAAAAAATATTTATCAGTTCAGGCCTTCCAATACAATTGTAATCAATAAGTTTCAGAGTGATAATCTGTTTTATTCCAGAAGAATAGGTTCATCCCCTCATGGCTATCCATCATTATCAGGGGGTGAGTATGTAGATATGCCTCAATCTTCAAAAATCCTGGGAGCTATGAAACTTTCGGGAAAAACAAAGAAAGGACTGTCTATCGGGATTCTTGAAAGTGTAACAGCCAATGAGAAAGCAGAAATTGATCATGGAGGTGTTCGCAGGGAAGAAAGCGTTGAACCTTTAACCAATTACTTTGTTGGACGTTTGCAACAGGATATCAACAAAGGGGAAACAGTCATAGGGGGGATGATTACTGCCGTCAATCGCGATATTGAGAATCCTGCGTTGGATTTTCTCCATACTTCTGCTTATACCGGGGGAATTGATTTCCAGCATAATTGGAATGACCGAACCTGGTATGTTGCCGGAAATATGGAATTCAGCAATGTGAGAGGAAGTGAGCAGTCTATCATCAGGACCCAGCGGTCTTCAGCGAGGTATTATCAACGGCCTGATGCGGGTTATGTGTCTTTGGATTCTTCACGTACTTCGCTTTCAGGATATGGCGGAACCTTTAAATTAGGAAGGTCCAGCGATAAGAGAATACAGTTTGAAACCAGCCTTACCCTTCGTTCGCCGGGTCTGGAATTTAATGATATTGGGTATATGCAATACGCTGATATGATTCATCACGGTTCCTGGATGGCTTTTTACTGGCGTAACCCTTTCTCGATTTTTAATAATTTTTACCTCAATACCAATTACTGGATGTATTGGAATTATGGCGGAGAGTTGGTTTCTGCACATACAAACATGAATTTCAACAGCCAATTTAAGAATCGCTGGCATATGAACGGCAATTTTACGAGAACGAGTAAAACATTATCCAGCAGTTTATTGCGTGGGGGGCCTTCGTTTATTTCTCCCGGGGGCGAAGAATTTAATTTTAATTTTTCTTCAGACGATTCCAAAAAGGTTTCCTTTAATGTTGGAACTTATCAGAGTTTCGGGGATCATAAAAGTTTCCGGTATAATGAATATTGGATGGGTTTAGATGCTCGTCCCATAGATGCCCTGCTGTTATCCTTTCAGCCCGATTTCATGATAAATAACAGGAAATTGCAATACGTTTCAACGACTGCTAAGCAGGGAGATCCCAGGTATTTATTTGCCCGGTTGGATCAGAAAACATTCAGTTTTACCCTGCGCGTCAACTATACCATAAATCCGGAACTCTCAGTGGAGTATTATTGCCAGCCGTTTGTTTCGGCGGGAGAGTATACTCATTTTAATAAAATTACTGATCCGCGGGCCGGTGAATTTGAAGACAGATATCACTTATTTTCTGACCGTGAGATCTCCTACAACGCGGGCAATAAACTCTATTCCATTGATGAAGATCTTGACGGGGTGTCCGATTATTCAGTGAGTAATCCTGATTTTAATTTCCGGCAGTTTCGTTCCAATCTGGTGGTTCGTTGGGAATACATGCCCGGTTCCACGCTTTATCTTGTTTGGTCACAAGGACGTACCAGTAACGGATCCAACGGAATTTTTGACTACGGCAGTGACATGAGTGATCTGTTCGGCCGGACTCCGCACAATGTCTTTCTGTTGAAGTTTTCATACTGGCTTCCATTCTGACCGGTCTTCCGGATGATTGTAAATTGAAAACCGAGTTACCGGGGTTTAATCACCGGATGGCAAAGTCGTAGCTATTAGTTTGTTTCATTAAAAATCGCATTGTTTTTTTGGAGAATATATAATATCTTTGATTCTATGTCAAAGTGAGAAATCGATTGCACGAAATAAAGAAACTAATTATCAGACTACTACGGAATGCCCTCCGGCTGGGCAGAGAATCAAATTAATTAATCTTCTAATACACATGAAGCTAAAATCATTTATTCTGGTTACGGGTCTCGTGGCCTTTATGGTCTCTTGTGCACCAAAGACAGAGGTTCAGGTAGAGGAGACCAAAACAGTTTGTGACAGGGCCTGCCTTGAAAATTACGTCAATACTTTCATCGATGCGGTGGTTGCCAGGGATCCTTCGAAAGCATCTCTTGCAGCAGATGTTATTTATACCGAGAACGGCCAGCGTCTGGTTCCCGGTGACGGAATGTGGGCTACCGCCAATGAACGGGGGACTTTTAAATTATATGTTTCCGATCCTGAAAGCGGACAAGTTGGTTTTATGGGAACGATCCGTGAAAATGGCATCCCTGCGATTTTGGGGTTGCGTTTGAAAATTGAAAACATGGAAATTACTGAAGCTGAAGCTTTTGTTGCGAGAGACAAAAAAGAGGCCACAATGTTGGATTCTATTGGTACACCCAATCCGGTTTTTCTGGAATCTATTCCTGTTGAAGAACGTATTTCCCGCGATTCATTGAAAGTTATTGCCAATATGTATTTTACAGGGCTTCAGCGTAATGACGGTAAAGGAGTCTATCCGTTTACAGACAATTGTAACCGTATTGAAAACGGACATTTTACCACCAATAATCCTAAAAGGGGTGCTATTGAAGGGATGTCCCCGCTACAGCAATTTCAGTCAGGTTTCTTTGCTTTTGTTACCCGCATCCGTGACCGGAGATTTCCTATCGTAGATGAGGAACGCGGGATTGTATATGCGCTTGCTTTTTTTGACCATGCAGGCACGGTTCCCGAGATTACCCTGACCAGTGGTGTTAAGTTTCCGATGAGTGTACTTCAGCCGTTTACTTATCAGATTTCCGAAGCCTTTAAGATCGAAAAGGGGAAATTCCGGGAAATCCAGGCTCTGTACAGAGAAGCTCCCTATGGCATGGGCTCAGGCTGGACAGAATGGGAACAAGTTATTTCCAGTGAACCTATTTATTAACCTCAATCATTAATCATTTTTTACTAATTCTACTATCATGCAGAAATACAAATTTTTAGTTCATTCAATGTGCATTGCAGTCTGTGCACTGCTGATCTCGTGCTCTTCCGGAGATCGCCCTTACTCCCGCGAATATTTGCAGGGAGTGGCTGATGATTATCTTGCAGCCATGATTGCCGGCGATCCCTCTACATTAACCCTTTCGGATTCTCTGAAATATACGGAGAATGCCGTTGAAATGAAGGTTGGAGAAGGCCTTTGGGCTTCCGATTCTCTGGCATTGACCGACTTTAATATTTTTGCCATTGATACGGTCAGCAATCAGGTAGGGTATTACGGTTTGGTGAAGAATAACAACAAGCCTTTGATTCTGGCATTGCGTTTGAAAGTAGAAAACAAAGCCATCACTGAGATTGAACATGTTATTGCCGAACATATTGGTGAAAAGGGAATGTTGAATCTGGTTACCCCCCGTCCGGAATATCTGGAACCTGTTCCTGTTGAACTCAGGGATACAAGAGAAAAGATGTTTGAAATAGCCAATCTGTATTTTGATGCCATTGAGCAGGATAAAGGGAGTGTTGCGCCGTTTGCAGAAGGATGTACCCGTCATGAAAACGGAGGACAGACCACTACCAATGCATATCCTGACAGTACTCAGTTTGGAGACACCCCTGAGGAACAACTTCGGTATAAGATGGCAATTATTGATGCGCTTAGTCCTGCCGGACAGATTGATTGCCAGAGTTTGATTTACATCACGAGAATTCAGCCCCGCCGTCTTACCATTATTGATCAGAAGCTGGGTCTGGTCTATGGATTCCCGATGTTTGAACATGATGGTAAAATTCAGTGGGAAACAATTATCGGAGTTCCCGGCGTGGATTCTATTCCTAAATTCTTTCCTGCCTTTAATTTGCAGGCAGGTGAACTATTCAAAATATACAGTGGACAGATTTACTCGGTAGAAGCCAATGGATTTATGCTTCCATACGAAGCCAGCGGTGGATGGGATTAATTCTGAATAAGATTTTATTTTAGCCCCTGACAACTTCAGGGGCTTTTTTTTAAAACGCTCTTAAAATGGCCAATATCTTTATTAATCAGGATCTTTGCATAAAGTGCAATACCTGTGCAACTGTTTGTGTTACCCGGATTATAGAAAAGGCGACAGTTTTAGCTTTTCCCGAGGTGCTTGAATCTAATGTAGAAAAATGCATAAAATGCGGGCATTGTGAAGCTTTTTGTGCACAAAAGGCGTTAACTCTGAACTTTCTTCCCCGGGAGAAGGTCCTTTTTGCTCCCCGGGAGGGGCAGATAGCCTCAGAGGATCTTGCCATCTATATAAAAAAGCGCCGTTCTATACGCCATTTTTCTTCTAAACCGGTAAATAAAGAGCTCATTGACGGTATGCTGGATGTGGCCAGGTATGCAGCTTCGGGAGGAAACGGCCAGCCGGTGAAGTGGTTGGTTGTTTACGATACTGACAGCGTAAAAAAGATTGCAGAGCTGACCATAGAATGGATGCGGTCTATTCAGCATACAGCCCATCCGCTGGCTGCCTATGTTTCGGTAATTTTATCTCAGTGGGACAGCGGATTAGAGCCTATATGCCGTAACGCTCCCCATTTGCTTTTTGCTCATATTCCTTACCAGGAGAAGTGGTATGACCCGTCTGAAGCGGTCATTGCGATGACGCATGTCGACATTGCCGCTCCGTCTTTTGGCGTTGGCACCTGCTGGGCCGGATTTGTTCAATTGGCCGTTGCCGGATATAAACCGCTAAGAGATTTTCTGGATTTACCGCAGGGACGTGTAGTGGCTTGTTCTATGATGTTCGGATATCCCGTTTACAAGGTTACTTCGATTCCCCGTCGTAATCCGGTAGAAGTTATCTGGAAATAAGTGAATCTTTTATTCACGACGGAACCAAAAAATATATCCGCAATGATCGCAGATATAATTTATGGCACTTTTATTGGCCCAGTCAAGGTCGAAAAAGGTTAAACCCCTTGTATTCAGTAAACTTTTGCGTGTTCTGAAAAGGGTATGTTCGCATATCGGGCAAACAAGTTTTTTGCCACTGACAATAATTTCTTCTGCCGGATAGTTACTCATGATTTTTAGATATTAGCATATGATGGATAAATCATTTTCCTAAGTTCTGTTGGTTTGTGATGCTATTCTACTCTTTTATTTGATTATCAGACTGATATTCAAGTATTTCTCCGGGTTGGCAATGGAGAATCTGACATATACTTTCCAGGGTGGAAAACCGGATGGCTTTGGCTTTTCCGGTTTTAAGAACAGAAAGATTGGTCATAGTGATGCCTACTTTAGAGGATAGCTCGGTCAGGCTCATTTTGCGACGGGCCAGTACTACATCGAGATTTACAATAATGGCCATGATCAGATAGTGAATTGTTGATCTTCTTCTAATTGGATCCCGTGCAAAAATATTCGGGAGAGTACCATTAAAAATAGGGCGATGAAGAGGATTTCTGCGTGAAACTTAATATTCCCGGAAAGTTGCATACTGTCAAAATGAAGATGCGGTACTATAAAAAAATAAAGAAATATAGAATTGAGCAGTATGATGCTCCAACAGATCAGAAGTCCGTATGCTATCTTACGCAGCAAAAGGAAATTGGAAATCTCGAAGATTTTTCCTTTGTATACATTTCGGATAAAGCTGCGGAAGAACTTAAAAATGAGGAAAAAAATCCATACGCCTGTAAGCAGAAACAAGCCGTTTCCTCCCCAAAGAGAGGTAGAAGCCGGCATACTAATATTTCCAAAGGCTTGTGTGAAACCTACCGGAATCGTTTGACCGGAAAGTTGCAGGCTGCCCTGTCCGATTAATTCAAACCCTGCCGGAATACTAATGCCCACATGAAGATTTTCTCCGAAAAGATGCAGATATATTCCGGCAATAGTTCCTGTGACGAGCAATGCCGCTCCGGTATAAATCCAAAAAATGATTTGGGTGATTTGATAGATTAGTCGGAGGCTTCCCTGTTTTTTATTGTTTTTCATCTGTTTAAATTTTCTGTTAACCTCAATGAAGAATGAATAATTTGGATTGAAAAGACAGGGCAAAGATATATTTCTGATTATTTAAATCCAAATATATTTATTGAAAAACAATAAAAAATAATCGATATATAATAAAATTTAAATGTTAAACAATAATTTAATTATTAAGGAGCGTTGAGGTGGATTTTTGCCGGGAGAATGCTCTCCAGGAAGATGGGTTAAGGTACAGAGTGATTATCGGGAGGAGGCTTTAAAGGCAAGCAATCTTCTCTGCATATTGTGCCGGAGATCTTCCGCAAACAATTTTAAGTCTCCGCCGTGGAGGCATCCCAGAGGAAAAAGTTTGTCCGGGGACAATTTAAAAGTTTTGGGATCCACATCGGTGACCATCAGAAAACCTTGTTTGACATAGGCGCCGGCGTTCCCTCGAAGTACAGGGTATTTCCCTGTTTGCCGGTCTTTGCCCATGATAGAACCTCTGTTTTCTTCTTTGAGGGCTACAGTGCCGTCTGTTCTCCAATTGATCGGATTGATACTGTAAACGCTCTCTGCAAACAGAGGACAGATAGAT
>JAQVSH010000362.1 GCA_028700615.1 Bacteroidales bacterium | reverse complement strand
CGGAATCTATGTATTTGCACACATTTTCGGCATAGACAACAATATCTACACCCAAATTTCCCTGATCATGCTCATCGGCCTGCTGGCTAAAAATGCCATCCTGATTGTAGACTTTTCTGCAACCCGAAGAGCCCATGGGATGGACCTTCTGACCTCCGCCGTGGAAGGGGCAAAAGCCCGTCTCCGCCCAATTCTCATGACCTCTCTGGCGTTTATTTTCGGCATTATGCCCTTAATGTTTGCCTCCGGAGCCGGAGCAAACGGAAATAAATCCATCGGATTTTCAGCAGTCGGAGGCATGTTATTCGGAACTTTTTTAGGTATCATGGTTATACCGGTTTTATTCATGATATTCCAAAAAATACAGGAAAAATTCAGAAAAGAAGATCCTGAAGAAGAAGTAATTGAAAAAATAGCAATTACAAAATAATGATTATTATATACTTACAAAATATGATTAAAATATTGAGATCATTTTTATACTTGTCGGCCTTCATGTTCGTTCTGTCGTCATGCAAAGTGCTGCAAGTGCATAAAACCCACGATTTATCTACAGATGAAAAGATCTACAGGGAATTTGCAGTGACCGACAGCACAAACCTCGCGGAAGTTCCGTGGAAAAACCTGTTTACCGACCCGCGTTTACAAACCCTTATCATGGAGGCCGTTGAAAACAATCCCGACCTACAGATTGCCGTAGCCAGAATGAAAAAAGCGGAAGCCAACCTGCAACAAAGCAAAGCCACCTTTTTTCCTTCCCTCAGTATAGGAGCCAAAGCCACGGCACAGAATGAAAATTCAGACGGATCAGGGAGCACTGAATTTTACCAGATATACGGCAGCACAAGCTGGGAAGCCGACATCTGGGGTAAACTAAATAGTACGAAGAAGGCCAATATGGCATCCTTCCTCGAAAGTGAAGCCTATAAACGAGCCGTTCAAACCCAGCTGATTGCCAATGTTGCCATGAATTACTACAAACTATTGGCACTGGATGCACAGCTTCAGATCACGGAAACCACCCTGGAAAAAAGAAAAGCCAACGTGGAAGCCATGAAATTACTAAAAGACAACGATGTGATTACGGGCGCCGATCTGGTGCTGAGTGAAGCCAACCGTTATTCTGCAGAAGTATCCATTCCCGACCTCAAACAAAATATCTATGAAACCGAAAATACGCTAAGCCTGCTTCTGGGCAGAAATCCCGGATCTATTGAACGGGGGGCGCTGCAGGATCAGCAGGTTTATGCCGATCTTCAAAATGGAATTCCGGCACAATTGCTGGCCAATCGTCCGGATGTTCAGCAAGCGGAATACAAGTTCAGATATTATGCCGAGATGACACACGTGGCCCGCTCCTATTTCTATCCTTCACTCACACTTTCTGCCTCAGGAGGAATCTCCGAAACCGATTTTTCCAAACTATTCGATGCCAAAACCGCCTTCTGGAACCTTACCGGAGGCCTGATACAACCACTCTTCAACCAGGGATTGAATAAACAACGGCTGAAAGTTGCAGAGGCCAATCAGGAAGAATATCTGATTGCCTTCAAACAAACCTTGTTATCGGCAGGTGAAGAAGTCGTCAATGCCATGCACGGATACCAGAGTGCAACCGACAAAATTGCCATACGCACCAACCAGATAGCCTACCTTGAAAAAGCAGTAGACTATACCATGGAATTATTGAAGTATACCTCCTCTACCAATTACACGGACGTACTGACTTCCGAAGTAAACCTGTTGTCGGCTCAGATCAGCGGAGTCAATGACAAACTCCAGCAATTACAGGCGGTAGTCACCTTATACCGAAGTCTCGGAGGAGGGTGGAAAGAATAATTTATTAACACATATCTATTATTCCGGGTGCTTAATTATAATTTTCGACACAAGAATCAGTTCTAAAGTTTTTTTTTACATTTACGACGTAAAGCATTTTATAATTCAACAATTTCCGGTTTATGAAAAAGGGAAATAACCTCACTGGAATATTTCATCAAAAATGTTCCCGACGTACTACCCTGAAAGCGATTGCCGCCGGGACCGTCAGTCTCACATTGGGCATAACGGGAGCCTGCAAGAGAAGTCCCGAAGCGCAGGAAGCTATGGAGGCTCTTTCCATGGAAGAAGGAGAAATCATCCCGATTACCACCCGTAAAAACCCTAAAAACGGAGATAAAATCTCGCTGTTGGGATTTGGGAGCATGCGTCTTCCTTCCATAGAAGAAGGTGCAGATGCTCATTCCGGTGGTATTGATGAAGAATTGACCGAAAAAATGGTGGATTATGCATACCGCCACGGCGTGAATTATTTTGATACCGCATGGATCTATGCAGGCGGCAATTCAGAAATTGTGATGGGGAAAATACTGAAGAAATATCCGCGGGAATCCTTCTTTCTTGCCGACAAAATGCCCCTGACCTTTGTTCCTGACAAGAGCCTGGCCGTAGCCAAAGAAATCTTTGAAACACAACTTAAAAAATGCCAGGTAGATTATTTTGATTACTATCTGATGCATGCCATTAACACTCAGGAACAATATGAAAATGATTATTTACATTCCGGAGTTCTTGAATATCTAAAAGAACAGAAAAAACTGGGCCGGATCAGAAACCTGGGATTTTCTTTCCACGGCCCGGTGGATGTCATGAAATATATGCTCAGCCAGCCCGAATCATGGGACTT
>JAQVSH010000044.1 GCA_028700615.1 Bacteroidales bacterium | reverse complement strand
CAGGGCGGAGAAATCTTTCAGGAAAGTTTAATCAGAGGACCATGCGTGATTTGATTTTTACAGATTGGGGGGTTGTAGAATATGAAGAAGCCTGGAACCGGCAGAAAGCATTGTATTATGCGTTGATTGAAGACAAAATCGATACATCCGGTCAGGGAGCTCCGCTTCCACATCAATTCATTCTGTGTCAGCATCCTCACGTGTATACTCTGGGAAAAAGCGGAAAAGAAGCCAATCTCCTGGTGAGTGAAGCATTTCTGAAAAGTAAAGGCGCCTCACTCTTCCATATTGAGAGGGGAGGAGATATTACCTATCATGGTCCGGGACAGTGCGTGGGTTATCCGATCCTCGATCTGGATGATTTTTCTTTGTCTTTGCGCGGCTATATTGCCCTGTTGGAGGAGGGTATCATCAGGACGCTGGATGATTTTGGAATTACGGCTTCCCGTGATCAGGGAGCCATCGGGGTTTGGCTGGATGTTGATAATCCCTCTAAAGCCCGTAAAATATGCGCCATCGGGGTTCGCGCAGGCCGCGGGGTGACCATGCACGGTTTTGCCCTGAATGTCAATACCGATCTTTCTTTCTTTAACTATATCCATCCCTGCGGTTTTGTCGATAAAGGAGTCACCAGTCTGGCCCGGGAACTGGGTCATGAAGTCAGCATGGACGAGGTCAAAGATCGCCTGAAGGTTCATTTTGCCACGTTGTTATCAGAAAGAAAAAAGAAGGAATCCGAAGGATTACGTTGAATACTGTAAAATAAATTTGACTTTATTGTTATTTTAAGGGGAGGTCACATACATAAATTTTATTTTCAACTTCGCTGTCAACAGCATATAATTTATTGTAATCGAGTGATATTGTGAAATAATCTATCGGTTTGTCAAGCCATAGTTGTGCCACAGGATTACCATCCCAATCCCAAACCTGCAATTCGGTGCGATTAGTTTTTTTGTCCACTATTTTCTTATTCTTACAGATTACGTATACATAGGTACCATCTGTATATGGAAAAGAATATGCTAGAGACAATTTTGATCTGTCCTTGGTATATTGTGGGAACCTTCCGGGAGTATTGACCGATACTTCTTTCAATAAATTTCCTTTTATATCAAAAAGCCTGAATTTTCTGAAGTAGGCATAAAATGCCATAAATCTTCCGTTCGCAGGATTCACTACTTCATTTTTTATATAGATAAATAGATTCATTTCATTTTCATCACTTTTTTTATACCAATCGGGAAATTGGCCAATTTCTTGCTGATTTTCTCCATTTGGATCTGATATATAATATTCAGAATTTCCCATCAAGGTATTAGCATAACAGATTTTATGATTGGGTAAAATCAATAAATTACTGATAGCCATATTTTTATATGGTTTTATAATGTCTTTATGAACCGTGATTAAATTTTTGTCCTGAATTTCAAGTTCTTTAATGGCGCTCCCGTTATTCTCAAAAATTTTAAATCCATTTTCCGTGGAATGAAAAAACCTTGCATCTGGTTTTATGAAATCATTAGGACCCTGCCCCTTATTTCCTCCTGAAAAAACAAAGTTTCCGGAAGGAAGGTCAAAAAAATAAAAAAAGGGATCAGGCTCTCTTTGGTATATCACAAGATGGTTTTTTGCAACAAACAGGTGTGATGGGTACAGCAGTATGCCCGGGATATTAATTTCCTGCATCCGCAGGGTATCTACCCTTGGGAAATCATTCACTACTTTTTCTATTTTGTTTCGTGGATTACAGGCAAAAGACAATGAAAATAATAAAACCGGCAAAATTAGTTTTGTTATCCGGGGGAAATGGAAGAGAACTTCCACAATCTGCTTTTTCTGCTTGTTACAGGAAACTGTGATAAATCCGAAAATCAGGAAGTAAATACAAAAACACCATGTGATTTTTTGCATGGAAAGATGTGGTTAGTTTCTAAATCACTGAACAAAGGGTTCAGTAGGGCATTAAAGAAAAAAGTGTCTTTTTGCTTTTCAACCACATTATGAAAATTTTCCCGCAGGCAAAAGACATTTTCTATCAGTAACGTTTGTGAAGATACAAAAAATATGACTCACGAGCCGTATTTTCAAACCCAATATCCCTTCTGTCAAATGACGTCTTAATTTTTACAAGTTAATTTTGTCCAAAACATCCCGGATATCATACTTGCAGAACTGTTCTGTACTACGATCTAACGTATATAAAAATCCATTTATAAAATCAATATCGAATGATATAGCGAACCTATCCAGTTCAAGTTTTGCCAGCGGCTCCCCATTCCAATCAAAAAGCAGAATAGAGGGCAGTTGTGTCCCTTTTATGGAGTATGTTTTTTGATCCTCATTGATATATATTACACCCCAGAATTTAGAGAATAATCTTAAATTGGCAAAAGTGTATATCCTGTCCTCTCTCTTTGTATTCTGTATTTTCGTTATATTATCCAATCTGCTTCCTACACAAATGGTTTTACTCAAAGAGCCGTCAATCGAATACAAATTGAGATAATTCAATCCGGTAGGAGCTTCTACAATTAATTTTTTATTTAAATTATACTTTGTACCGGTTGATAGGATGTTAAAGTCCTCACCTTCTCTTATTGAAGCGGAGTTCAACTTTTCAAAATGAGGCGGAATGATTTCTTTTCCATTATCCAATATGTACCTTAGCTGTTGCGTATGTGTCCCATTTATTTTCTTGCAGAAAAATCTATCACTATCTATCATACTTAAATAGAACATAAAAGGAGGAAGGGAATCTTTTAAAGTAGAAATGCTTAAATGATTGTTTTTGATGGATTCATCAATGTTCATTTTATATAGATTTCCCTTATTGTAATCATAGATAGCCGCAAATATTTCCCCTTTTTCCTTGAAAAAATTGTTTTGACTAGCCCACGGACAGAAAGAAAATTCGTAAGGCCCCTGACCTTGCCTGATGAAATCTCCCAAGGAGCGGTAGTCAGGCAAGGAAACGATTGACCAAAACCCTTTTCTCCCGTTTTGGGTAGAAAAGATCAGTAAGGAGTCACAAACACGAAAGTCCGAAATTCCAAGAACATCCAGATCTTCTGTATTAATTTCAATCGCATTATTAAGGGAAAATGTTTGAGGAAATGTATTAACATACCGAATATCCTCAAACGCCATATAGTCGGACGTTGAATGATTAGGGCCATTACAGCCAACCAGTAAAAAAATGATCAGTAGAAATGGCCCTCTTAAAATAATGTTTTTCATCATAAATAGAGTTGAATTACCACACTACCCGCGGATGCATCCGATTATAGATTCATTGTGGGGGCACCCTGGGCTTTTTTGATGACCAGAGGCCGGTAAACAAACTGGTATTGGGAATTGTATTGAGGTTTACCTTCGACTTCCAGACTCAGGGTAAACATGTCAACATCCCATTCCGGCAGAACAAAACGAACGGTCGGACCTGCCAAATTGGTGTTTTCGGCAAGGGATTTTACTTCCCAGGTGAGGAGTTCGATTTTCTGATCCCCGGCAATGGCGTAAACTTTCACTTTTTGAGGCTGGCTTTTCTGATATACATCGTTCAGCATCCAAAGTTCGGCAGTAAAGCTTTCTCCTTCTTTCCAGGCAAATTTTTCCAGGCGGGCGCTGGCCATAAAGGGTCTGCACGCTTCTTTGACAGCGTTGTATCCGGGTTTAGGCCTGACCGGGTAATTGATGATGCTGTTGTTTGCAGCAGAGGGCCAGGGTTCATTGTAACACCAATTGAGCGCCATCGAACAGTATGGTTTCTGACGGCGGGCTTCTTCATAAATGGCTTTATAGCCTTCAGCCTGTATGATGTTGGATTGTGCTACCAGTTCTTCCAGGTTTTTGGCAGGGCCGAAGTAGGAGGCCAGCATTTCGGGCATGAGCCAGGTTTCTCCTTCCCAGGCTTTGAAAGCGTGGTGGGTTTCCCATGCAGTCCCGGGTTTGGGGGGCCAGAGTTCATTTTCCGGAATGATGGATTTTATAATATCCACCGGGGAGGCGGACGGCATTCCGAATTCGGTATACGCTGTATTATGAGCTCTTTTCATCAGTTGATATACTTCTTCTCCGGTGGATTGGCTGCGGAAGACATAGTTTCCGTGACCCATTCCGAAGAGAGGAGAGGTCATTATAAACGGGGTGTTGGGATCCAGTTGCAGGGTCAGGCTGTTTAAGAGACGGAGAGGAAGAGATTGTTCGGTCATCATGGACCAGTTGTTGAATAATTCGTTTCCGCCGCACCACATGACTACACTGGGATGTTGTTTTAGCCGGAGAATGATGGAGGTGGCTTCTTGTTTCAGTGTCGCCAGATATTTTGCCTTTCCGGGGTAATTATTGCAGGCCAGGGGAAATTCTTCCCATACCATCATGCCCATTTCATCACAGGCTTCAAAGAAGCTTTCTTTGTTGATGATTCCGCCTCCCCAGATTCTGAACATATTGAAATTGGCTTCTACCCCTAATCGGATCAGATCGCGGTATGTTTTTTCAGTAATGATCCCCGGAAAAATATCCGGATTGACCCAGTTGGAACCTTTGCAGAAAATTCTCCGACCGTTCAGTTCCATCTGAATAGGTGCAACACTGCGGGATTTGGGGAAAATGACAGGCTCTACCCAGGTGCCTTCGGCCATGACTAACTGAACTTTGCGAAATCCGGTTTTCTTTGTTATGGTCTGGGTTACCTGGTTTTGGTTATCTAAGAGCTCAAGTACCTGACGGTAGAGGGCCGGTTTCCCGTGGTCGTGAGGCCACCAGAGTTCAATTCCGGAAAGGGTTTGCCGAGCTACAAACTGATCTCCTTCTGCTTTGAGGGTTTGATTGGCTATTTCTTTTCCGGAAGGATCATAAATCTTCCAGCGATAATTTTTGCCGGTCAGTTCTCTTCCGGAGAGGGTGACGGTGAGGTCGGCCCGGGTAAGGTCTTCGTTTAACGTGTATTCAAACAGCGTGTTGGAAATATGGCTGCTTTTACGGGTTTCCAGATAAGTTTCATCCCAGATTCCGAGGGGAACCAATCGGGGGTGCCAGTCCCAGCCATAGCTGACTGCCGGTTTTACACTTTCTCTGGCCTGATTTCTGTCGGCCGCCAGTGCGGTCGGGTCTTTTGGGGCAGGATAGATGACTACTTTCAGCTGGTTTTTATCCGCAAGTTTATCGGTCAGGTCAATAGAAACATAGGTGAACATGCCTTCCTGGTAGTATATTTTTTCTCCGTTCAGGTATATATCAAATTCATAATCAATTCCTTTTGAAAAGAAATACAGGCGATCCCCTGATGCCAAGGCTGGTTTGTTAAAATCGGTTTTGTATTCCCAGTACATATCTTCCATCCATAAATAATCTTTCCAATGGTTGTCAAAATAGTAGGGAGCATATTTTTCTGCTTTGGCAACGTCCAGTTGAACTGCTCCGGGAACCTGAGCCGGAATGTATTTTTCAGGAAGGGCGGTTTTTTCTTTTTTGGATCCGACTACCCATTGTAAGGGTATTTGCGCTGCCTGGCAAAAGGTTCCTGTCAAAAGGGTAAACAATAACAAGAAACATGTTAATCGTTTGATTGTTTGCATATTGTAGTAATTTTTAATAAAAAAATATGATAGTTTCTATGAGGTTAAAGGTATACAAAAAAACTGATTTTATATTTTTATACCTTTTCCGGGGTTGGAATATACAGGGTAAGGGGATGCCGGAAATGAAGAAACGTGGATTCTATTGCGTCTTTGTCTGGTTTTCTGAAAAAAAATGATATATTTTTGTGTGATTTTTTTGAACCCGATGTAAGACTGTTTTCTGCTTTACCTAACCAATAAAAATACAACGATGAGTAAAATGAAATTTTTGGGAATGATGGCTGTTGCTGCCATTTGTTTTTTTAATGCTTGTAAAAGTGAACCGAAAGATCCTTCCCTATGGACGGAAGAGGAATTAAATCAGTGGGTCAGCCAGAAAGAATATCTTGGCGGATTGCAGATTGCTCCGGCGGCTGTAACCAATATGAAAGCCTTGTCTGAAAGTTATTTTGCCCATAAAGATCGCTGGGATTCTGCTTTTGCATACCTGAAGAATACTGACCTTAACGCCATTGAGCCGGGTACCTACGATGTTCTGAACAAGGATGTATACGTTATTGTGCCTGCTCCTTATTTTGCAAAAGAAGCCGATTCTGTTAAATATGAGGCTCATCGCAGTTATGCAGATATTCAATATATTGTTTCCGGCAAAGAGTTTATGGCTGAATTGCCGTTGGCACTGACTTCAGAATTAGCTCCTTATGATGCCGAAAAAGACCTGGTGTTTGTTGTTCCCGATTCTGCAGCGATTGCGGCTAATCCCGGAGCCATTGTAATGAATCCTGCGGATCCTTCTGCTTTTTATGTTTTCTTCCCGGATCAGGCTCACAAAGCCGGAGTGAAGGCAGACAGTGTAGAAATCAAACGCGTGGTGGTAAAAGTACGTTTGGATTAATGGTGGAAAAAGGAATGGATCTTTAATATTTTTCTGATGAATAAATGGAGTTTTTATAGTGTGATTTTGTCTGCTTTGGTTTGTGTTCAGGCATTGCCTGCACAGGAGTTTATGACGAAAAATTATAAACTGGGCTGGGCGGATGAGTTTAACGGAAAGGGTCTGGTCGATTCTGAAAGGTGGAGCTATGAAGTGGGGAAGATCCGGAATCAGGAAGCTCAGTATTACACCAAAGACAGAGTTGAAAATGTTCGTCAGGAAAAGGGAAATCTGATCATTGAAACTATTAAAGAATCTTTTCTGGGAAGTGAATATACTTCAGGCAGTATCAATACAAAGGGTAAATATTCATTTACCGGAGATTTCAGGGTGGAAGTCAGGGCGATTCTTCCTTCGGGTAAAGGCATCTGGCCGGCTATCTGGATGATGGGTACAGATATTGAAAAGGTCGGATGGCCCCGTTGCGGAGAGTTGGATATTATGGAGTTTGTCGGGCATACTCCCGATACGGTTCATTTTACCATGCATTGGTTTGATGTGCCTTCAGATAAAAAGCTCAGTAAAGGAACCCGCATTCCGATGACTACGCTTCATGACCAATATCATATTTACGGATTGGAAAGAGTGGGCGATGTGATTCAGGTTTTTGTGGACAAGACCATTGTCATGACCTTTAAAAAACCGGAAGGATCTTATGGCGATTCTTTTGTGTCTCCTCTGTATTTACTGTTGAATACTGCAATCGGCGGAGCCTGGGGCGGTGAAATAGGACCTTCTGTTTGTCCTCAGAAATTTGTCATTGATTATGTCAGGGCTTATTATCCCCGTAAATGAAATTAGTGCATTATCCTTATGAACTGATCCTGCGCGATGTTTTTACCCTGTCTCATTCTTCGAGAACAAGCACTCCCGGAGTACAGGTGGAATTGAGTTGTGAGGGAATAACAGGTTATGGGGAAGCGTCTATGCCGCCGTATCTGGGGGAAACTCCTGCTACGGCGGCTTCTTTTTTAAATCGGTTGAATCTGGAACAATTTTCCGATCCTTTCCGGATGGAAGAGATTCTGGACTATGTGGATTCAGTGCTTCCCGGAAATACGGCGGCCAAAGCTTCTGTGGATATAGCCCTGCATGATTTGACGGGAAAGCTGCAAGGCCGCGCCTGGCATCAGATTTGGGGTTTTGACAGGGATCAGGCGCCGGATACATCTTTTACCCTGGGGATAGACTCCCCTGAAAAGATGCGGCAGAAAGCCCTCGAAGCCGCTTCAAAATATACTGTTCTGAAGGTGAAGCTCGGTTCGGAACATGACAGAGAGTTGATTCTGGCTATCCGTTCGGTTACGGACAAACCTTTGATGGTGGATGCCAATCAGGGCTGGACGGATCCTGAATATGCCCTGGACATGATTTGTTGGCTGAAGGAACAGGGCGTTTTCCTGATTGAACAGCCTATGCCCAGACAGGTGATAGATGCTCAGTCATGGTTGCTGGAGCGGAGTCCGCTTCCTGTTTTTGCCGATGAGTCGGTTCAGCGTTTGTCTGATGTTGCCCGTTTGAAGGGCGTGTTTTCAGGCATTAATATAAAACTTATGAAATGTACCGGGATGCGTGAGGCTTTCAGGATGATGCAATTGGCCCGTTCTTTGGGAATGATGGTTATGGTCGGTTGTATGACGGAAACTTCCTGTGCCATTTCGGCGGCTTCCCAGTTGTCCCCCGGGGCCGATTATGCCGATCTCGACGGAAATCTTTTGATTGCCAACGATCTTTTTAAAGGTACTGTAGTTCAGGGCGGAAAGCTTATTCTTTCGGATCTTCCCGGAATCGGAGTGGAAAAAATTCTCTGATTTTTGTCCCTTTTTATGCTTTTTATCTCTTTTTTTTTATTTTTGCGTAGTCTTTGGTTCCTAATTCCTGTACGGGAACGGATCAAAAGGGAATCAGGTGTAATTCCTGAACAGTCCCGCTGCTGTGAGCTCTTTTAACGTTTTGAACATCCTTTTGCCACTGTTCTGATTGTAAGAATGGGAAGGCGTTCAAACCGGGAGTAAGTCAGAAGACCTGCCAGAGGATTTGTTTCGAAAGCTTTCGAGGAATGAGCTTGGAACAGAACGTGAACCCTTTGGTCCCCTTTCTTTTCCTTTCGCCCCGTCGCTTTTGATCGGTTTAAACCGTCAAAAGATGTTCGATGAATAGGTTTTTGTATTTTGTTTTTTTTGGTTGTCTATTTTTTCCTAAATCGGTTTTGCCGGCTCAGCAGAACGATACCCTGGCTTATTCAATAGATATTGATGAGGTCGTGATTGTCGGACATTCCGGTCCTATGGTGACCCGGTCTTCGGCTCCTTTACAGATGATGAACCGGGCTTCATTGCATCGTTTGAATGTAATTCAGTTATCTGATGCGGTGAAATATTTTTCGGGGACTGTAGTGAAGGATTACGGAGGGGTCGGTGGCATGAAGACGGTCTCGGTCAGGGGGCTTGAGTCCCAGCATACAGGGGTGGCCTATGATGGCATTCCGGTTTCTGATTTTCAGACGGGTCAGGTTGATCTGGGACGTTTTTCTACCGAAGGTTTATCTAAAGTAACCCTGAGCAATGCCACCGGAGAGGATATTTTTCAGCCGGCTCGTTTGTTTGCATCGGGTAGTGTTCTGAATATCAATACGATTACTCCGGTTGCGTCCGATAAAAAGCCTTTGTTTTTAAAGTCGGGGGTTAAAGCGGGTTCTTTTGGATATTTCCAGCCTTTTCTTTTGTTTGGCACCCGGCTGAGCCCTAAAGTGTTTACAACTTTTCAGGCTGAATATTTGTCGTCCCATGGGAAATATCCTTATACGCTTTCCTATGGAGGGGAAGGAGACAGTACTTCCCGGGAAACCCGCCGTAATACGGATGTTAAAACCCTGCATCTTGAATCGGGTTTGCATGTCAACTGGTCTGATCAATCCAAGTTGACAGCCAAATGGTATTGGTATCAATCGGAACGGGGACTTCCGGGGGCTGTGATTCTTTATAATCCTTATAGTGATCAGCGGTTGTGGGATCAGAATTTTTTCGGACAGTTCCGTTTTGAACAAAAATTGACTGAAAAGCTGAAGTTTATGGTTAATGGGAAATTTAACTGGTCTTATACCCATTACCTGAATCCTGAAGTCTATAATGAGCAGGGTAAAGAAGAAAATTTTTATTATCAACGGGAGTATTACTTGTCCGGAGCCTTTTTATTTAATCCCGGATCCGGTTTTTTATTTTCTTACGCTTCGGACGGGTCTCTGAACAATATGTCTGTGAATTTTACGGATTTTGCCACCCCCCGGCGCTATACCTGGCTGAATGCTTTTGCTGCAAAGTGGGAGAGAGATCGCTGGCTGCTTTCTGCTCAAATTCTGGAAACCCTGACTTTTGAGCAGGTAAAAAGAGGAGAATCGGCTCCCAACCGGCAAAAACTAACTTCTGCTTTTTCATTGTCTTACAGGATTTCCCGGGATGAGTCATTGCGTTTAAGGTTGTTTTATAAGCAGAATTACCGTCTTCCTACCTTTAATGATCTGTATTATCAGAGATCCGGAAATATCAATCTGAAACCGGAGGATGCTTCGCAATGGAATGCCGGATTGGTCTTTGCAAAGGCATTTTCGGGGAGCCTCCGGCAGATTAGTTTTTCGGCGGACGGGTATTATAACCGGGTCAAAAATAAGATTCTGGCGGTTCCCCGTCACAATCTGTTTCTCTGGTCTATGAGTAATATCGGAACTGTAGAGATTTCGGGCCTGGATGTGGTGGCCGAGTCGGTCATAAAACCTTCGGAGAACTGGTCTCTGGTTCTTGGAGGCGGATATACCTATCAAAGAGCGGTTGATTTGTCTGATCCTGAAGGAAATACCTATAAAGATCAGATCCCCTATACTCCGAAGCATTCGGGTTCTGCCCGCCTGGCGCTGGCTCTTCCCTGGGCGGATATTGCCTACACCTGTTTCTGGTCGGGAGAGCGCTATATACTGAAACAAAATACCCCGGAAAATAGGTTGCCGGGATATGCTGAACATGGGGTTTCTGTAAGAAAAGCCCTGAAGATTGGAAAGATTTCCTCTGTCCTGCAGGCGGAGGTTCTGAATATCACGGATAAAACTTATGAGGTGGTTAAAAGTTATCCTATGCCCGGGCGACATTTCCGAATGGGTTTGACCGTGGAATTATAACTGTTATGTGGTTAATTCACTTTTTATGAGAAAACTTTTTTATTTTTTATGGGCGTTATCGGGCGGTTTGCTGATCAGCTCTTGTTCGAAGGATGAGGATTATGTGCCGGTCCGGGATCCGG
>JAQVSH010000361.1 GCA_028700615.1 Bacteroidales bacterium | reverse complement strand
CATGCTGGCAAATGTCATGAACTCTGATGTACAAACCGGAGTGAAATCAGCAGGATGGCTGAAGAGGATCACCCATTTTTCTTTGTAATCAGCCGGGAAATTGATATTTCCCTGGGTGGTAACGGCTGAGAAATCAGGCGCAGGATCCCCGATCCTGGGCATGCGAAAGTTTTCATTTTCCATAATCATCAGTTTAATGTTTGTGATTGTTCTAAAAATCAAATATAATGATCATTTGTTCATTAAACACAATACTGTATCTTTACCTAAAACCTCTTGCATCTCACCCTGTATTCGAAATAATCTTCAAATGTTTTTCGACCCACTCAGGATTGAAGGCTTAAACCTATCTATGCACCATTAATTCCCTTCCGCATTGGAATGTCTTCT
Source organism: Bacteroidales bacterium (assembly GCA_028700615.1). GTDB lineage: Bacteria > Bacteroidota > Bacteroidia > Bacteroidales > UBA4181 > JAQVSH01. The sequence goes on along the minus strand of JAQVSH010000361.1, from coordinate 2,301 downwards.
CAGAACTTTTTTCAACTCGGGAAAAAGGTACCATACGAATAGAAAAACCGAGAGCAATAGTATCCCTTTGCCTATTACACAGTAAACACCACAATAGTAGTCGTCCCCGACCCCGAAAATGCATGACGTGCACCCCAGAATCACCATCACCAGGTAATCGGCTAAGATCAGTACCGGTAAGCCAACCAGTATCTTGAAAATAAGTTTTGACTTCATAGCATCAGAATTTTACACAGATACAATGATTATATATTATGAACATTATTTTTACTTCTATCAATTTAACACATAAAAAATACTACCATGACAATGATCTGTTTTTATCCCATATCTTCTTGATTTATATATTAGTAAGCCCTTTCTCAATATCTTTAATAATGTCATTAACGTTCTCAATTCCCACTGCAAACCGGATGAGATCATCGGTAATCCCTGCCTTCACTTTTTCTTCAGCAGGAACTTTGGAATGGGTCATGGATGCCGGATGCTGGATCAGGGTTTCAACTCCGCCGAGTGAGACGGCAAGCAATGCCAGTTTAACATTATCCAACAATTGTTTTGTAGCATCAAATCCACCTTTGAGTCCGAAACTGATCATAGACCCGGGACCTTTCATCTGTTTCAGGGATAGTTGATATTGCGGATGAGAATGAAGTCCGGGGTATTTTACCCAGGCAACTTTTGGATGCTTTTCCAGGAACTCTGCCACTTTGATGGCATTTTCCTGTGCTTTGTCAATTCTTATTGCAAGCGTTTTCAGTCCCCTGATGACCATATATGCTTGGTGAGGATCCATATTACAACCCAAATTTATCATCATGTTCCTGAGCTTGTCATACAACGGTTTTTCCCTGGCAATGATCATTCCTGCCACGATATCCGCGTGTCCATTGATGAATTTGGTCATGGAATGGAAAACTATATCTGCGCCCAGTTCCAGCGGATTCTGAAGGTACGGACTGCAGAAAGTATTATCTACCACAAGAATGAGATGATGTTCACGGGCAATTGCAGCACAGGCCGCAATATCTGTGATGTCCATGGTTGGGTTTGCCGGGGTTTCAATGTAGAGTAGTTTCGTGTTTGGACGGATTGCTTTTCGTATCTGTTCCGGATCTGTCGTATTTATATAGGTCGATTCAAATCCAAACCGGACAAACTGCTTTTCCATGACATTTCTGGCAGGTCCGTAGATAGCATCTGTACTGATAATATGATCCCCCTGGCTCATCATTGCTAGGTAGATCGTCGTTGCGGCAGCCATACCGGAACTGACCGCTATTCCTCCGTATCCGTTCTCCAGGATGGCAAGCTGCCGTTCTAGAGCATTGATCGTGGGATTGCCTATCCGGGTATAGATGTAGCCATCGCTTTCTCCGGCAAAACAACGTGCTCCTTCAGCAGCGCTATCAAATGAAAAAGTGGATGTCTGATAAATGGGTACTGTGGCCGAGTGGTACTGGTCATCCATGGCACCGGCGTGGATCAGTTTAGTCTCAAAACTGGATTGATCTTCTTTCATCTTGTTATTTATAAGGTTTTTAATTTAATTTTTCATTCGTAATGAAACGTACTTTTCAACTTGCAAATATAATGAACAAATGTTCATAATACAATTTTTTTAACTTTGCATGATGAAATCATTGATTAAAAAATCGGATGTCATGCAGGTCGCAGTTCAAGTAACACAGCATCGCGTTGTAATGAGGGAGTATCTTAATGATCAGGGAAAACTGTTTGGCGGAAATGCTCTTAAATGGATGGATGAAGTGGCGTATATAACCGCGAGCAAATACACGCGACAAAAGATGGTGACCGTTTTTGTGGATAAAATCAGGTTTCTGGAACCGATTACGGAAGGATCAATGCTTCAGATAACGGGAAAAGTTATATCTGCCGGCAATGTCAAATCAGTGGTAAAAGTCGAATTATGGATCGATGGGGAATCGTCATCTGCCGGGATCAAAGCAGTCGAGGGTCTTTTTACTTTTGTAGCTGTGGATGATTCCGGCAAACCAGTTAGAAGAATATCCGGAGATGAAAATTAACCGACGTTCCTGATCATGTTTATGTCTTCGCAGCAGGCAGCTTCAAATTACTGGGATGTATAAGCATTAACCATCAAAAATCTTCAGGCTGTGCTGCTGCATTTTAAAGAATCAGGCCTGGTTGGCTGACCCAGATTCCGGCCGTCTGGTCCCTGGAATTTTTTCAGTGGATCGTATTCAACCCCCATTTTCTTTAACAGGGGCTCCGTATCCACCTGGTGGACCTGCAGTCCGAGATCCCACGGATCATAGC
>JAQVSH010000360.1 GCA_028700615.1 Bacteroidales bacterium | reverse complement strand
ACGGGAGAAGCCATTATTAAAGAAACGGCCATGACAGAACTGTCCGGAGGACAAACCCGTTCTTTGCTGATTGCCGATGCCGTGATTATAGGAAACTCTCCCATCATCCTTCTGGATGAAATAGAAAATGCAGGAATACACAAAACAAAAGCGCTGGATCTTTTAAAAAACTACCGGAAGATCTTCGTATTTGTAACCCATGATCCAACCATTGCCTTACTCTCCGATTTCAGAATTGTCATGAAAAACGGAGGAATGCAAAAAATCATTATTTCCAATGAGGAAGAAAAAAACACAGCAGAGAAATTAAAGAACATTGACAATATATTATTGCATTTCAGAGGATTAGTTAGAAATGGGGAAGAATTGCACCTCTCCCAGCTTACCGAATTTCAGATGTCATTAAACTAAAAAATATGAACCAAACATGTTGCTTTGCAGCGCCCAAGAGCATGATAATACTTTTCAGCAACATGGAGCTGCATACTACCATTAAAAAGAAAATTATCATAATATGAAACTTATTGTATTTGCAGGACCACCGACCTGCGGAAAAACAACCGTTATCCGGCAGGTCATCAAACGGATGATCCAGAGCAATCTTCATCCGTCCTACATAAAAATTGACGTATTGTACGCCGATGAAGATGAGGTAATCAAAAAAGAATTTGGGATTCCCACCCGAAAAATTTATTCCGGGGAATTGTGTCCTGACCACTGCAATGTAGTCGTTCTTGATCAGGCGGTAGAATGGGCGGAAAGCACCGGCTCAGACTACTTATTTGTTGAAACGGCAGGATTATGCCTGAGATGTTCCCCTTATGTGGAAAAATCGTTGGGCATTGTAGTGCTGGAAGCCACCAGCGGCATGAATCTTCCACGAAAAATCGGGCCCATGCTGACCCTGGCGGACATCAGTGTGATCACGAAAATAGATCTGGTATCCCAGGCTGAAAGGGAAGTTTTTCGATATCGGGTCATCAACGCAGCCAAAAATATCACAGTAGTAGAAAGCAACGCATTATACGGCATCGGGATAGATCCGATCGTAAAAAAAATTATAAAAACTCCTGATATAGAATTTCCCATGTATCTGAGGGGAAATCCTCCGGTAGGGACTTGTACGATCTGTGCGGGCAAGAAAGAAATCGGGGCCAAAAATCATTTCGGGGTTCTCCGAACCCTGGAGCAGGAACTATTTTATGTAGGAGAATAGAATTATTTATGCTGAAAAAAACTTATCTGGACAATGCAGCGACTACCCGTACGGACCAGAGAGTACTGGATGTCATGCTGCCTCTGTTCAATGAATATTATGGCAATGCTTCAAGCCTGCATTCATTCGGCGTCGAAGCAAAAGAAATTATGGACCGGTCAAGGGAAAAGATCGGAAGTTACATCGGAGCAAAACCGGAAGAGATTGTTTTCACTTCAGGAGGTACCGAATCCAATAATTTTGCCATCAAGGGAATTGCATGGGCTAACAGACAAAAGGGCAATCATATTATTGTCTCCTCTATAGAACATGATTGCATTCTCAACGCATGCAAATGGCTTAAAGAGCAGGGGTATAGAATCACCTATCTGCCTGTAGACAGCAAAGGCATCATAGATACGGATTATCTGAGACACGCCATTACCGATCAAACCATTTTGGTTTCTGTCATGTATGCCAATAATGAAATCGGAACGATTGAACCGATAGATGAAATCGGTGAAATATGCAAAGAAAGAAATATATGGTTTCATTGTGATGCCTGCCAAAGTTTTGGCAAAGTCCCGATAGATGTAAACCGGTCAAAGATTGATCTGCTTACTGTAAATGCTCACAAAATATACGGTCCGAAAGGAATAGGAGCTTTATACGTGAGAAAGGGGGTGATCCTTGATCCCCTTTTGCATGGCGGAGGACAGGAGCACGGAATGCGTTCCGCTACCGAGAACCTTCCCGCAATTGCCGGGTTTGCCAAAGCTGCCGAATTATGTTATCATGAACTACCCGCAGAGATTGAAAGGCTAAACGGATTAAGAAGCAAGCTGGAAAAATTTTTGCTGGAAGAGACCGAAAATGCCTATATGAACGGACATGAACACATGAGACTGCCTGGGCATTTAAATTTTAGTTTTCACGGATTGGAGGGAGAGACCATCCGTTTACTCCTTTTACTGGATGAAAGGGGAATTGCTGTTTCAGCGGGTTCGGCCTGTTCCTCCAACGATACTTCGCATAGTTCTTCCCATGTTCTGAGGGCAATCGGACTGGATTCCTTTCAGTCAAGAGGAGGCATCCGGGTCAGTTTCGGACGATTTACCACAGAAGAGGACATAGACCATTTCATACAGGCACTCAAAGAATGTATCCCTATGTTAAACACCCTGTTTACTCATTGAAAAATCAGACAATATGGACACAATGATCAAAGAAAGAAAATTCGAATTAATGCTACCCAATCTGAACTGCGGAGCCTGCGGTTATAAAACCTGTGACGACTTTTCCACCGCAGTGGAGTTGATGGAGGCAGAAGCTAAACAATGTATTCATGCAAAACCTGCGGTTCCAAAAAATCCTTCGTTTTCCAGTTGTATACAGTGTCAGGGGGCGGAAAATCTGGGAGAAAAGCTGGAATGGAAAGACAGTGTAAAGCGGGATTTTGACTTTATTCTGGATGTATTTGACGGAGAACCCGGACCC
>JAQVSH010000043.1 GCA_028700615.1 Bacteroidales bacterium | reverse complement strand
TGAAGCTTTTGAAATTCGTACTCCTCTGATGTGGCGTAACAAAGCTTAAGTCTGGAGGCTTGCAGATGATCTGGGCGTGTTGGAACTGGTTCGTAATGAAACTCTTACCTGCTATCAAGGGGTCAGGGCCGGGGGTTGTGGCCACTGTCCTGCCTGTCTGCTCAGGAATAAAGGACTGGAAGAGTATCTTTCAGAAAAAAATCAGCAATCTATACGATAGCGAGAGAAGCCAGACTGACCCGGACTCCGGGAATCTGAAGAAGGGCATTGGCGCAGGCATCCATTGTAGCTCCGGTGGTAACCACATCATCGACCAATAGAATATGTTTTTCTTTCAGCTTTTCGGGTTCGGATACCGTAAATATGCCCTCTACGTTTTCCCACCGGTCAAATCCGGATTTCCTGGTTTGAGTCGGGTTTGCCACCTTTCGTAACAAAGAAGAGGTATTCACCGGTTTTTTCAGATAAACTGATATTCCCTGTGCAATATATTCACTTTGATTATATCCCCGTTGGCGCAGTTTCTCGGGATGCAGAGGAACAGGCATGATCAGATCCGCCCCGGCAAAAAGGGTTTGGGAGAGTTCGGCACCAAAGTATACTCCCAGATGCAGAGCAATATCTTTTCTTCCTTTATATTTCATCAGGTGCAACATTTTTTGATAACGGCTTCCTTCCATGAAAGTAAACCATGCCGTTGCGTTTTCAATGCGACATCTTCCCCAGAATAATTGAGCCATAGGATTTTCAGGCATCTGGTCAAATCCGGTACGGGGAATTTCATGCAGGCATTTTAAACAAATGATTTTTTCTTTACTCAATAAAGAATTTCCGCAAGCTGCACAATAACGGGGAAAAATGATTCCGGAGAAATCTCTCCATCCATGATGAACCTTTTGCCGAATCCATGCGGAAACTTTATGATTCATCATCCTTTCTTACATTCCTTTTGGATTAAACAGGATATAGCCGAAATTAAACATGTAGTTGAACTTCTGAAGACCCTTGTCATAGTAATTAACAGAAAAACTGACCGGACCGATGGGAGATTGCCATGTGGCTGCAGCGATGCCCATATAGGATCTGTCGGAGAAAGGTTTTCCATAGATGGGTTGTTGATTTTCATCCGGGCTGACGGTTTCGTATGGCTGGAAAAGATACGCTCCGCAACGGATGGAAAATTTATCCGTCAGCGTGATCACGGGAATAACACCCGCTGCACCCCAATGATAGGCCCTGTAGTCGTTTATAAATACCGTTTTACTGTGGGGTGTAGGAGCAAATGCGGGCAGAGTTCCGATCAGGGCTCCGTAATCGCTGAAACTTGTTTTTCCGGTCAGTGCCGCTTCCAGCATGATTCCCATACTTACATACGGAGAGAGTCTGATATAAGATTCGTACAAGCCATGAACATTCATACGAAACATGGAGTTTTCAAATCTGGCAGTATCCGAATATTGGTGGGTTTCCCGCCCGAACAGCAGTCTAAACTCCAGTTTTTTCTCTTTCCCTTTGGTGGGATATTGTTTGAAATTCAGGGTGTTCTGATGAAATGAACCATAGGCGGATGCGTAGGAAAATAAAGATCTGGTAAATAATCTTTCCAGACCCCCTGTCGAGGTGTATAAGGGGGTGTTTTTTAAAAGATAGAAACTCTTCATCGCGCCTCCCGAAGCGCCGATCCGTATGGCCGTGTTTTTCCGCAGAGTGGATCCGATGGCTATTTCTCCGAATCCTCCGGTTTCTTTGCGGCGCTCTCTGGAAGTATTATCAAAGAAAATGTCGGAGGAAGGGTCGTAATAGTGGAACCGGTTGATGACTCCGTTGATTTCAAAGAAAAAAGGTCTTTTGGCCGGAAAGTCCTGCCGCATTCCTACCCGGATGGATGAGTATAGTCTGCCGACATGAAAGTCAGCATTAGTACGGGTGATTTTTTTCTTCCACCAGCGATATTCCAGTCCGAGATATCCCTGATTAATGTTGCCCGATCCGATATTACCCCCTATGCTGATTTTCCCTTCCGGACTTTTTTTGGCGCGAATATGAATATCAAAAGTTCTGGAAAGGCTGTCAAACACCGGAGTGGGAAAGAAGGTTTTGACATTTCCGGTACAGATAATTTTGTAATAAACGTCTTTAAATTCTTCGATATCAATGGTTTTATTGGTATCAAAAATCATATTTTTCTGAATATACTCCCTTTGATAGGTATTCAGATCTCCCTGGTCTACTTTGATATCACGGATATTCAATGCCGGCATGGATGCCCGGAAATTAATTCTCCGCATGGCAACGTCAAAGGCGGTACGTCTGGAAGGAATCACGTTTTTTATGGAATCAATCATTTTCAATGTCTGATTGTATCCATAGGCCATAAGCTCATTGACTTTCTGAAAATCCAGAAGGCCAATTTCTTCCATTCGGTTTTCAATAATCATTCCTTTTTGCGGAGGCAGGTCGTAATTGGTATCGCGCATTACCATCCTTTCAATCTGCCCCATTAAATCATCTTCGTTGGCATGGATTTCTCCGCTCACACATTTGCTTCCGATGATGTATTCCGGATTAAAGTCTTTTTCGATGACATCCCAGGGGAAATTATTATGGAGCCCCCCATCAAAAAGCAAGGTAGTGGAATCGATAGCTACCGGTTTAAAATACAAAGGATAACTCATCGACGCCCGGATCATGATGCCCAGGTCTCCTTTTGAGGCAATATAAGCCTTTCCTTTGTTCACATCTGCAGCTACGCACCTGAAAGGGACAAAAAGCCGGTCAAATTGGTTTCCCGCCACAGCCGAGGCCCTGGCAAAGATCTTGATCATGCCTAAATCCATAGGAAAAGAAGATACCAGATTTGTGGGAATGACCGCTTTGGTCTTATTGTTTTCATCTTTGGTGGCAGACATCGAAATAACATCAGGCTGGGGACTCAGTTTATAGGCAAAGTATCCGTATTTTTCTTCTACTTCTCCTTTGGACCAGAGATTGAATTCCTCGGAGAGAAATAATTCCAGCATTTCTTCGGGAGAGTATCCTGCGGCGTACAACCCCCCGATAATAGCACCCATGGAGGTCCCTGCTATATAATCAATGGGAATATCGCTGTCTTCCAATGCTTTAATAACTCCTATGTGGGCCAGGCCTTTGGCTCCGCCTCCGCTAAGCACCAATCCGACCTTCCCTTTGTTCGCAGCAAATTCCGGTTGATCAGATATTCCGGAGATTGGAAAGGATATACTGATCAAAAAACAGAGAATTAGGAGATTAAATTGGTTTCTCATCAATGGGTAAAGTATTCTGTGCGTACAAAAATAAGCGATTTGGATTCATTAAAGAGGATCAGCCTGTTTATTTTATATCTTCGCAAGAGTAAAATCAGAGAATATGTTGTCCTATTACCAGGAAGCCATAAAATTACTGAAGGAATTGATTACGATTCCTTCTGTGAGCAGGGAGGAATCTGCTACTGCTGAGATATTGGAAAGTTTTTTGATTTCTAAGGGATGTCAGGTTTTTCGCAAGGGGAACAATGTTTGGAGCTCCGATCTGCGCGAGGCTTCTCTTCCGGTGATTCTTCTCAATTCCCATCATGATACGGTAAAACCCTCGGAATCCTGGACAAGGGATCCTTTTCAACCCTATGTTGAGGAAGGAATATTGTACGGTCTGGGGAGCAATGATGCCGGAGCTTCCCTGGTGTCTCTGCTGATGACCTATCTGTATTTGTCCTCATTGGAAAATCGCAGGTATAACCTGATCTTTGCCGCTTCCGCCGAAGAAGAGGTCACCGGTAAAAATGGTTTGCCCCTTATTTTAGATGATTTGGGCCCTTTTGATCTGGCCATTGTGGGAGAACCCACCGGTATGCAGATGGCTATCGCCGAAAAAGGGCTTATGGTATTGGATGGTAAGGTCAGGGGAAAGACAGGGCATGCCGCCAGAAACGAGGGGGATAACGCGATTTATAAGGCAATGCAGGATATTGAATGGTTCCGGACATTTCAATTTCCGAAAAGTAGTAATCTGCTGGGTCCGGTTAAGATGACCGTATCTATGATCAATGCAGGCTATCAGCACAATATTGTTCCCGATTTATGTTCTTATGTGGTAGATATCCGAACCAATGAGTGTTACAGTAATCCGGAGGTACTTGGAATGATCCGTGAGCATCTGCAGTTTTCTGAAGTGACACCCCGTTCTACTCATCTGAAATCATCTTACATTTCTCCCGATCATCCTTTGATACGCCGCGGGCTGCATATGGGTTTGAATTATTACGGCTCTCCGACCTGTTCCGATCAAATGAGGATTCCCTATCCTTCCCTGAAAATGGGTCCCGGAGATTCCGCCCGGTCTCATACTGCCGATGAATATGTTTATCTGAAAGAAATAGAACAGGGTATTTCGACCTATATCGCTTTGTTGGAAGGTTTTGAATTTTAATCCCGGGAGGGTCGTTTTACCATTCTTTCCGGATTTTTCTGAATAAAGGCTTTCCAGCTGCGGGCTCCTCCTTCCTCCCCCTGAACGGGTTTCTGAAAAAAATGACAGACCGCAGCCGCCAGTCCGTCAGTGGCATCCAGGTTTTTGGGCAATTCCGGAATACTCAGCATCCCTTGAAGTATTTTGGCGACCTGTTCTTTAGAGGCCGCGCCCTGACCGGTGATGGCCAGTTTTATTTTTCTGGGGGCATATTCAAAGATGGGCAGGTCTCTTGATAATGCGGCAGATATGGCGGCACCCTGGGCCCTTCCCAATTTTAGCATGGATTGAATGTTTTCCCCGAAAAACGGGGCTTCGATGGCCAGTTCATCCGGATGAAATTCATCAATCAGAGCCAGGGTTCGTTTAAATATCTGTTTGATTTTTACAAAATGATCTGAAGACTTGCGCAGGTCAAGAACTCCCATGTCAATGATTCTCATTTGATTGCCCTGTGCCCGGATAATTCCGTATCCCATAATGGAGGTTCCGGGGTCTATCCCGAGTATGATTCTTTCTGTCATGATGTGCTGACTGAGGAGAGAATAAATAAACACCCCAAATTTCCTCAAAAAAAGCGGAACCTTGCACAATGCTGCTCTTTTTTTAACAAGATTAATATAACTTTGAACCTTTAGCCAATGATTGATTATGGAGGACCAAACCCGGAATCTGACTTTATTAGGAGGGAAAACAACCTATGCTGTGGAATATAACCCCTCTGTGCTTGAAACTTTTTCCAACCGCCATCCTGAACGCGATTACTGGGTTAGTTTTTACTGCCCTGAGTTTACCAGCGTATGCCCGATTACCCGGCAACCTGACTTTGCCCAAATCAACATTCATTATTTCCCCGATCAGAAGATGGTGGAAAGCAAGAGTCTGAAGCTTTATTTGTTCAGTTTCAGAAATCATGGCGCTTTTCATGAAGATTGCGTCAATATCATTATGAATGACCTGATTGCTTTGATGGATCCCAGATATATTGAGGTTTACGGCGATTTTAACCCCAGGGGAGGCATCAGCATTAAACCTTATGCAAATTACGGCCGTCCGGGAACTGCTTATGAAGAGATGGCCCGGCAACGTCTTTCCGGACGAATCTTATAGTCTTCGCAAATGGAATCATTAGAGGTTTTCTTTGCCGGACTCAGTAATTTTTTGTGGGGACCTCCGTTGTTGATTCTTTTATTGGGGACCCATCTTTTTTTGACTTTCCGGCTCGGGTTTCCTCAGAGAAAAATAGGCACTGCGATACGACTCTCTATTTCAAAGGATAAATCCTCCAAAGGAGATATCAGTCAGTTTGGGGCTTTGTCTACTGCACTGGCTGCCACGATTGGTACCGGGAATATTATCGGGGTGGCAACGGCTGTTGCCCTTGGAGGGCCCGGAGCGGTTTTCTGGTGCTGGATTACCGGAGTTTTTGGTATTGCTACAAAATATTCCGAAGCATTGCTGGCTGTGAAATACAGGGTCAAGACCCAGGACGGAACGATGCTGGGCGGGCCTATGTATGCCCTGGAGAGAGGGCTGAATATGAAATGGCTGGCGGTTCTGTTTTGTATTTTTGCTTCTTTTGCGGCTTTCGGAATAGGCAACACTACACAAGCCAATTCTATTTCTGCTCTGATGAAAGAGACCTTTGACGTGTCCCCTTCCGTTACGGGTATAGTCCTTTCTCTTTTAACTGCACTGGTGATGCTTGGAGGTGTCAGAGGGATCGCTTCCGTATGTAAGATCTTGGTTCCTTTTATGGCGGTTTTTTATATCATAGGCTGTCTGATCATTTTATGCATTAACGGAGAATATCTGGGAGAAACGATAAGTTTGATATTTAAGTCCGCATTTTCTGCTAAGGCGGTTGCGGGAGGCTGGACCGGAGCATCGGTGTTGATGGCTATGCGCTACGGGGTGGCAAGAGGATTGTTTTCCAATGAATCCGGGCTGGGTTCTGCCCCGATCGTGGCCGCGGCCGCACAAACCCGAAATCCTGTGAGACAGGCGCTTGTTTCTGCTACCGGTACTTTTTGGGATACTGTGGTTGTTTGTGCTTTGACGGGTTTAGTGCTGGTGAGCAGTATTATAGCCTCTCCGGAGATTGATTATTCTCAGGGCGCGCTGCTGACCAGAGCCGCTTTTGGATTGATCAGCAAATGGGGTCCTGTGATTCTGACGATTTCTCTTTTGACCTTTGTGTTTTCCACCCTGATCGGTTGGTCATATTATGGAGAAAAATCCCTGGAATATCTTTTCGGAAAGAAAATTATTTTTCCCTACCGGGTGATTTGGGTTTTTGCTGTCTATGCAGGTTCTGTCCTGAATTTGACTTTGGTTTGGAATATGTCAGACTGTATGAATGCCCTGATGGCGATTCCCAATCTGATAGCTCTCGTTTTGTTGAGCGGAGTTGTTGCGAAAGAAACTAAAAAATATTTATGGGAAAATCATCTGGAGGATGAAGATTCAGAAGAGGTCCCCGAGATCAGAAATTAATCTATGAATACATTTATACACATATTCAGACGGTTTGTTTGCCAATGTTTATTGGGGATCTTACTGACTTTTTCCTTCTTTCCGCGTGTTTTTTCGCAAGGAGAGGAGACCTTTACTTTATTGTTTACCCACGATCTGCATTCACATTATGTTCCTTTTCAGGTCGAAAAGGTTGATTCCGGCGAAGAAACGGAAGGAGGGTATGCCCGGTTATTCACCCTCATTTCTAAAGAAAAGGGGAAAAATCCTTCTTCCAATTTACTGGTAGATGGCGGTGATTTCTCAATCGGAACTATTTATCATACTTTATTCCGGACTCAGGCTATGGGATTCCGGCTTTTGGGGGCCATGGGATATGATGCGGTTACCCTGGGAAATCATGAATTTGATTTTACGGGGGATGGATTGTGTGATTATCTTCAGGCCGCCCGTAATTCAGGTGAACCTCTTCCGGCGCTGACCATCTCAAATATTGACTCCGTCGGGAATGATCCTGCCGCGGTCAGGGTAAGAACCTGCCTACATGATTTTGGCGCGTCAGAATATTTGCTTTTTGAACGAAATGGATTGAAAATAGGAGTTTTTGGTTTGATGGGTATTCATGCAGCCGGTACAGCGCCTGCCTCGGGAGTGGTTTTTACCGATCCGGTGAAGGCAGCCCGCCGCATGGTCGCTCAATTGAGAACAAAGGATTCTGTGGATCTGGTGATTTGTCTTTCACATACAGGTACCGGATATAAGCAGGGTGATGACTGGTTGGCAGGTAAAGTACCGGGAATTGATGTCATTGTGAGCGGTCATACCCATACTGTGATGAATCAACCCATGCGGGAAGGAAATACATGGATTGTTTCCTGTGGCAAATACGGTAGTTATCTGGGATCTCTTTCCCTGAAACGGGATTTGGATTCAGCCCCCTGGGATATACAGGACTATAAACTAATTCCTGTATCTGCTTCGGTTCCCGAAGACAGTCTGCTTGCCGCCAGAATTCAACAATACAAGCTGGAAATAGAGGAAAATTATCTTTCCGGCATGGGTTTGTGTATGGATCAGACACTGGCGTATTCTGCTTTTCGGTTTGATCCTTTGTCAGATGTTGAAAAGAATCATGCGGATAATACCTTAGGTAATCTGATTACGGATGCTTTTCGTTATGCAGTCCGAAAGGCTGAAGGAGACCGGTACATTCCTGTAGATCTTGCGGTTGTTCCGATGGGAACTCTCAGGGCTTCCCTTCCGGAAGGAGACATTACTGTCTATGATGTTTTTCAGACGCTTTCTCTGGGAGTCGGTCCGGATGGCTCTGCCGGGTATCCCCTGGTTACTGCCTGGATTACCGGAAAAGAATTAAGAAATCTTGCGGAGGTAGATGCTTCTTTGGCGACTTCTTTAACCGATGCCCAATTGTTTTTTTCAGGGCTTCGGTTTTCATGGAATGCTTCGCGAATTCCATTTAACAGGGTGATGGATCTTTATACGGAGACTCCGGGGGGAGAATGGGTTGCGGTCGAAGAGAAGAAACTTTACCGGGTGGTTTGCAGCTATTATTCGGCTCAGATGTTGTCTTATATTGGCGACAATACTATGGGATTATTGTCTATACTTCCTAAAAATCAGGACGGGACCCCTGTGGAGGATTATCGTAAAAATGTGATATATAAAGGGAATGGAACAGGTGAATTGAAAGAATGGCAGGCTTTGGCCGAATATCTCTCTTCTTTTCCTGTTGTAGAGGGTAAACCTCAAATCCCGGCTCGATATCAGGAGGTTGAATACAGAAAACAATCCCTTCCGTTGAAAAATCCGCTGTATTGGTTTTCCGGATTGCGCGGATGGGCCCTGGGTATCCTGGGTGTGGGATTTTTATTGATTTGCGCTTTGTTTTTGTTTCTGCGCCGGAAGATCTGTCCCTTTCGGAAAGATTTGAATTAATTAAAAAGGCTGCCTCTACAGGCAGCCTCTTGATTATTTTTGAGATTTTTCTTCCAGTTTTTCAGAAGGTTCCTCTTTTTTTACTTCAGGTTCCTCAGCTTTGGCTGCATTTTTAAACTCTTTAATACCCTGTCCCAAACCCTTCATCAGTTCGGGAATCTTTTTTCCTCCGAAAAGTAAAAGAACCACAACAACGATAATCACTCCCTGCCAGGGTCCTACAATTCCAAGTAATATTGATGAAATCATAATTGTATGAATTAAATTAGTTTAGTAACCTAGATTATTTTTCAAAGATTTATACTGAGAGCAAAAGTACGAAACTTTATCAGAGCGACAAGGTTTGATGATGGGAATCCTATAATATTTTTTCTTTGTCATCCGCCTCATTTTTAGGATCCTGCCATTTATCTAAAGAGTTTGATAATGTCATTTCCATTGGCAAAAATCAGCAAAGCAAACAGAATCGCCAGCCCGGCCATTTGGGCATATTCCATAAACTTGTCACTGGGTTTTCTTCCAGTAATGATTTCATAGGTCAGAAACATGATATGTCCCCCGTCCAGCGCGGGAATCGGAAGGATATTCATGATGGCAAGAATGATCGAAAGAAAGGCGGTCAGGTTCCAGAATGCCTGCCAGTTCCATACACCCGGGAATATGTTTCCGATGGTAATAAACCCGCCCATCGATTCATAGGCTTTCGTTTCAGGACGGACTAAAAGTTTAAATTGTTTCAGGTAATCTTTTGCAATCCGGATCCCTTTTTCAATTCCGGCAGGGAATGAGGCGAAAAATCCATATTTCAGGGTCTTGGATTCAAGAAAATGAGTATAGTTTTTCAGCAATACCCCCAGTTTACCGGCATCCGATACTTTAGAGTTGAGCTGAATGCTTTCGTTGTTTCTGAGCAGGGTCAGTCTTACGGTGTCTCCTTTATGAGACATCAATAAAGGAGTGATTATATCGGCAAATTCAGCAGATTCTCCGTTAATCCCGATGACCTGATCTCCGGGTTTAAGACCGGCTTTCGCGGCTTCGGATCCTTCCTGTATTTCGCCCACAACAAAAGGTATCCGCGGTTCAACAAAAACGGATTTATTCAGCAAGGCAGGAATAATTTCCGGTTTGAGATGTATTTCAGAAGCGGCTCCATCGCGTTCTATCTGAATGGTTTTAGCTTCATTGAGTATAATTTCAAGACTCAGTTTACTAAAATCTTCTATGGGGCGTCCATCTACCGATAGAATTTTATCTCCGTTTTGCAGTCCGGTACTTAAGGCGAGAGAATCACACGAAATACCGTATTTCAGGCTGGAGGTAGGCAGATAACGATCTCCCCAGGCGAAGAGTACCATGGAGTAAATAAATAATGCGAGAAAGAAATTTACGGCCACTCCGGCAACCATTACTAAAAATCTTTGCCAGGCGGGTTTGGAACGGAATTCCCAGGGCTGGGCCGGCTGAGCCATTTGCTCCATATCCATGGATTCATCGATCATCCCGGAAATTTTTACATAACCTCCCAGCGGAAGCCATCCGACTCCGTATTCGGTTTCCCCCTTTTTATATTTAAACAGAGAGAACCAGGGATCGAAGAATAGGTAGAATTTTTCAACCCTGATTTTAAATAATTTGGCTATTCCAAAATGACCAAATTCGTGTGCAATGACTAAAATCGAAAGGCTTAAAACCAGCTGAAGAATTTTTATCAGAATTTCCATTACAGGTATATAGATTCATTTAAGTTAAGAGGCGAAGCTAATATTTTTTGAGCAAATTTTTCGTATACAGCAGGGTTTCCAAATGAGTTTGCTCATAATCTTCCAGAGATGAAGGGGTTTTGATGTTTATGCTGTCCAGTGTATTCTCAATCAGCTCGGGGATCTGATGAAACCCGATTTGTCCGGACA